>JBJOPC010000292.1:0-8083 GCA_046050965.1 Verrucomicrobiota bacterium
CCGACCGCAACCGTCAAAAACGCCGCGCTGGAAAACCAGTTGAATCGCCCGAACCGCATCGGCCCGCCGCCGCGCGGACGGAAATTATTCTGGTCGCTGCCGGGCGGGAACTGCGGGCGAAAATCAGTTTGCCCCGCCGGTGCTTGATTTGGCGGCGCGAACTTCGGCGCATTGCCACGTTTGCTTTGGTCATTGCCGAGATAAGCGAGCGGGTGCGCTACCGCGCTGGCGAGGCGTTGCACCCGCGCCGGATCGAACTTCCACAGCACGAGCGTGGCCGCGAGCGCGCAGACCGCGCCGCCCGCGAAGAGCCACGGCAAAATCTTCCGCCGCGCCGCCGCGTCGCATCGCGCGAGCGCGACGACCATCGCCAACCCCACGAGCACGAGCGCCCAACCGAACACGCCGATGTGCGTCACGCCCGTGAGCGCGAGGAGTAGCACGGCCAGCGCGGCGTTTTTTGGGGTGGACAGTTCCAGCCAAACGTGCAGCCGCCAGAGCAACGCGGCGAGCCACACAAGGCCGAGGGAATTTTTCTGAAAATCTCCAACCATGCCGAGCGCGGGCGCACCACCAGCCACCGCAAGCGCGGCGCACATCGGCAACCACAGTCCTGCGCCGTTGCGCGCATTCCACCGCCGCACGAGCGCGAACACCGGCAACGCCACGAGCGCAGGGAGAATCGAGTCTTCCAGTTTCACCGCGAGCATGATGCTGGCTTCGAGCGACACGCCGGAGACGAGTTGAATCAACTTCGCCAACGCGGCGTCCACGCAAAACGTGAGCGGCAAATCCGGGATGCCCAACCTGCCCTGCTCGAGGAGAGCGCGCGCTTGCACCATATAATATGCGCCGTTGATGCCCGGCACGAGCGGCGTGCTAAACAGCAGCCACGCGCGTTCGGCCACAGCGGCAAGCGTGACCAACCCAGCGGCAAGCCACGCGTATTTGAAATCGGCAAAATCGGCAGATGCTTTCTCAATGTTCACGGTTCGCATGGTAGCAATGACAGATTAACCGCACATGAAGTTACGCCGTCGCACAAACTTTGAATTTTTCAGAACTTCACGTCTGCTTAACGTGGGCACGCGTAAGTTCGCGCCATGAAAGACAACCGCTCCGCCGAAAAATTTGCGACGTCCGTTGACGCCGCCGACGGCGCGGTCGCCAACGAAAGCCACACCATGAAAATCAAACTCACGTTCCTCGCGCTCGCGCTCGCCGCGTCCGCCACGCCTCTGCTCGCCCAAGACGGCGGACAACGTCCGCCCAGCGACCAGCGCCAACCGCCGCCCATCATCGCCGCGCTCGACGCGAACCACGATGGCACGATTGACGCCGGTGAAATCGCCAACGCCAGTGCCGCGCTCAAGACGCTCGATAAAAATGGCGACGGCAAACTCACGTCCGACGAACTGCGCCCCGCGCAAGGCCAAGCCGGACGCCCGCCCGGTGGTCAAGGTCAAGACGGCCCGCCGCCGCAGCAATAAATTCTGCCGCCCGAGAACACACAAAACGCCCGGTGGCTGCGGCCATCGGGCGTTTTATTGTCCGTAGATTTCGCAGATGCTCGCAGATTAAAAATTCCAATCTGCGGAAATCTACGTCCATCTACGTCCATCTACGTCCATCTACGTCCATCTGCGTCCATCTGCGGACAAACCCCGCAGAAAAAACTATTGCCCCCACAGTTGCTGCATCCACGCCTTCGCGCCGAACATCCAGATGACTGCGCCGAGCGCGATGTAGGGGCCGTAGGGCAAGCGACTCGACCACTCCTTTTTGCCCGCAAGAATCAGCGTGATGCCTACGACCGAGCCGATGAGCGAACTCGCCATGAGCGAGAAAATCACCGCCTGCCAGCCCAGAAACGCGCCAATCGCCGCCATGAATTTCACGTCGCCAAAACCCATCGCCTCGCGCGGAACCACCACTTCGCTCGTCACCGCTTCGAGATGCGGCACGGTTTCGGGATCGAACTCGTCATCGTCCACGCGCAATTTTTTCGGCGACAGTTTCACGATGGCGTCGAGGTAGCAGCGGTCAATCAACTCCACGCGCTGGCCGTGAATCACGATTTGATCGGAGTTGCGGTAGAACAATTCTTCGTAGGGAATTTCTTGATCCGGCAGCGTCAATGAGTTTTCGCCGAGCACGACGCGGGAGTTTTCCGCCACGGAAATTTTCTGCCGACCGAAAATTAATTTCCCAATCCGCAGCACCGCGTAAATCAGTCCGCCGCCCACGGCGATGCCGATAAAACTTTTTAACATCGCCCCCGCCAACCCCATTTCGTCGTGCAATGCCGGCACGAGCAGCGACGCGCCGAAGCCCACGACTACGCCGCCGAGCGTGAGTTCATCGGGAATAATCATATGTTCCAAATCAATGAACGCCGACGCGATAAAGCCCGCCAGCACGAGGCAAAATACCAGCGCGACCGGCGCAGAAATGCCGCCGTGCGCCAGCCAGCAACCTAGAAACACCACGCCCGTCAGCAGCTCCACGAGGAAATAGCGCGGCGAAATCGGCGCGCGGCAGTTGGCGCATTTGCCCCGCAGCCACAGCCACGTCACGAGCGGCACGTTGAGGTAAAACGGAATCGAATATTTGCAATGCGGACAATGCGACGACGGCGACACCACACTCTCGCCGATGGGCAAACGGTAAATTACCACGTTGAGAAAACTGCCGACAATGCAACCGAACGTGAAAAACACAAGCGACCAGAAATGAAACGGAACCATTGCCCAAGTGTCGCGGCTAAAAATCGGCTCAACGCCCATAAATCTCCTTCGTGAGCGCACGCCGCATGACCGCGACCGGCGCGGGTTGCCCGCTCCAAATTGCCAACGCCGCCGCGCCTTGGTGCAGCAACATTCCCAGACCATTGACAGTTTTGCAGCCCGCCCGCTTGGCGGCCTTCAATAATTTTGTTTCAGCCGGACGATAAATCATGTCGTAGACCGCGCGGGTTTGCGCGAGCGGGAAAACTTTTTCGTCGAGCGGCGAAGCGTCGGTGAGTTTCAAGCCGAGCGATGTGGCGTTGAGGAGCAAATCAATTTTGCCCGTGGGATAGCCGACGGCGACTTTCACGCGCGGAAACCGGCGGCGAATCTCCCGCGCCACGGCTTGCGCCTTGGACGCCGTGCGGTTCACGAGAAAAAGCTCCGCCACGTTTTCAGACGCGAGCTTCAACGCCGCCGTGCGCCCTGCCCCGCCCGCACCGAGCAACAAAACTTTCGCGCCGCGCAACGTCACGCCGAGATCGGTTTGCAGCGAAGTCGTGATGGCGTCGGCGTCCGTGTTGTGGCCGACGGCCAAAGTTTTTCCGCCGCGCGTGACAAACTGGATGGTGTTCACTGCGCCCCACGTTTTCGCCGACGGCGCGAGGGCGTCCACCATTTTCACCGCGAGCAATTTGTGCGGCACGGTGAGGTTGAGGCCCACGAAACCGAGTGACTTTGCGCCCGCGATGGCCGCGCGAAGATTTTTTGGCTCCACTTCGCAAGCGAGGTAACGCCAGTTGAGACCGAGTTTCGCAATGCCTGCGTTCTGCATCGCGGGCGACGCGGAGTGCCGGATGGGCTGGCCGAGCACCGCGCAAAAGCGCGTGGTGGCGTTGAACGGTGATTTTTTTACAGCGGACACGCGGGGTTTATAGGTGAACAGCGGCGAAAGTTCAAACCGCAAAGTCCGGCCATACGTAGCTACCCGGTTTGACGGTGAACCGCTGAGCTGTATTGTCGCCGACCACGAGTGTCGCCACGCCCGGCGCAAGTTCGTCCATCACGCGCAACTGCGTCCAGCCCAAGCTGCGCGCCAACGCCACTGCCGTCGCGCCGCCCTCGGCAAAAACGTGCGCACTGCCCGCGTGTCGCAAAACTTCCGCTGCCACGCGCACCAACTCCGCGCCGAAAAATTCCGCGTGACCGTCCGTCAGCGGCAGACCGACGCACAGCACCGCACGCTGCTCGGCTTGCAGCGTCAGCGTGATTTGCGCGGCCAACTCGGCGACTGCTGCGTCCGTCAAAGCACCGCTCGTCAAAATCTTTTCCGGCAAACCGAACACCGCCACGCCGCGTTCGCGCTCTGCCGCCACAAACTTTTCCGTCGCCACGCTCGCGCTGCCGCACACAAAAAACTCATAGCCGCCAACGTTAGTCGGCGCAAACCGCTTTTCAAATGGCGCGGACTCACGTCCGCGGCTACGCAAGCATTCGGCAAAAAACTCCGCGCCGCCCGCGCACAACCAGCCGTCCTCGCGCCGCGCCGCCCATGCGCCCACGCTCGCCGCGTCCGCCACTTCGCCGATGACGATGCCGCTCGCAGGAAATTTTTCACCCGGCTTGCGAACGCACACCGGCAGTTCCAGTGACGGCGTGATGAGTTCTGTCACGCTCGACGACAAACGCGGATGCTGTGGGTCATGCGCGAAATTGGTTTCGTGAAGCGGCCGCCCACGCACAAAATATTTTCCATCCACGATGGTGCGGCCAAGCAAAGGATTGGCTGGCACGAGCAGCGCGCCGTGCAAACCGAGTTGATGCACGACGGCTTCAAGCTCCGCCGTCACGTTGCCGCGCAGGACGGAATCGGTCTTTTTGAAAATCCAAGTTGCGCCCGCGGCGCGTAGAAGTTTGGCCGCCGCCGTCACGCGTTGAGCCGCTTCGCTTGCAGTGCAGCCGCGCGAGTCGGTGTCCACGCAAATTAGATCCGCGTCAGTTTTCACCGTGCCGCCGAGCCAGACTTCTGCGCGCAAGCCATGACGCCAACCGACCGCGCCGATTTCCGCCGCGCCCGTGAGATCGTCTGCGATGACTCCGATCATGGAGAATTATTTCTGCTTCCGCCCCGCCGCGAGTTGCACAGCGACGTGGATGGCAGAGAACATACTCGTTGCATCCGCCTTGCCTTGCCACGCGATGTCGAACGCCGTGCCGTGATCCACCGAGGTGCGGACGATGGGCAAGCCGAGCGTCGTATTCACGCCCGTGTCGAATGCGAGCATCTTGAACGGAATGTGACCTTGGTCGTGGTAAAGGCAGACGATGGCGTCGAATTTTTTCCGCTGGCCGGTGGTGAACGTGGCGTCCGGCACGAGCGGGCCGACGACATCGAGTCCACGTTTGCACGCTTCGACGACGGCGGGTTCGACAAAACTTTCCTCCTCGCGGCGACCAAACAAACCGTGTTCGCCCGCGTGTGGATTCAAGCCGCACACGCCGATGCGCGGCGCGCGGTGCGTGAGCCAGCGCATCGCCTCGGCGGTGAGTTCAATCACGTCGAGCACGCGCGCGACGGAAAGTTTTCCCGGCACGTCCACGAAACCGCAGTGCGTCGTGACCATGCTCACAGTGAGCTTGTCCGAGTAGAGCATCATGCAACTGCGCTTCGCACCGGTGAGCGCGGTGAAAATTTCCGTGTGACCGGGATGGTTCACGCCTGCGAGCTGCAACGCTTCTTTGTGAATGGGCGCAGTGGCAACGCCGTCAATTTTTCCCGCGAGCGCGGCCTTGATGGATTGTTCGATGAAAATAAAACCCGCCTTGCCACACGCGGCGGAGATTTTTCCCGGCTCAAGCTTTTCCAGTCCGGGAACGGCGCAGTCCACGATGAGTGGCTCGGTCGGACGCGAAAGTTTTTCCCATTCCATGAGTGAAATAATTTTGCATGGCGCAGTCGGAGTGACGCGTTTCACCACGCGAGCATCGCCGAACAGCACCGGCACGCACTCCGCCAGCACCGACGGTTCGCGCAATGCGCGCAGGCAAACTTCCGGGCCGATGCCCGCCGGGTCGCCCATGGTGAGGCCGATGACTGGTTTGGAATTCATCTCAATTTTTTCTCACGCAAAGACGCAAAGGCGCAAAGTAGTTTGAATTTGATTCTTGGCGACTTGGCGGTTTGGCGTGAATTGTTTTCGCTTCAAAGTTTTAACTTCTTTAATTCATCCCGCAGCGTGGCGAGTTCGGCCACGGACATCGGCAGCAACGGCGGGAACACCACCGGGCCGCACACGCCACGATGATGCAGCAAGCCCTTCAGTGCCGCCAGCGATTGCGCGAGGGTGCGGTTGCGCTGATACGCCGCCGTGACTTCCGCTTGCCGCAGCGCGCTGGCGTCCACGCCCGCCCAATCTTTGCGCCGCGCCGCCTCGACCTGCGCTTGGCAGTCGCGCGGAATCAGGTTGCCGGAACTCGGCACGACACCATCCGCACCTTGCCGAAGACCTTGCGCCATGAGCGCGCCGACGCCGATGAAAATAGAAAAATCTGCGCGCCCGCCAAACTGTTTCAGCAGTTCCTCGTGCCGCTCGGAATCGTTCTCGGAATCTTTGATGCCGATGAGTCGCGGATGACCGACGAGCGCGCCGATGACTTCGAGCGGAATTGAAACGTGCGTCGTAAGCGGGATGTTGTAAATCACGACCGGGCCGGGCGACGCGTCCAGCAGCGCACGAAACCACGCGACTAATTCCTCGGCGCGCGGCGGAAAATAAAACGGCGGCAGCGCGGCGATAGCGTCCGCCCCGGCGGCAAAATATTCTTTCGCGCTCGCAATCGCGTCGGCGAGGGAATTCTCGGCGACGTTGACGTAAATCAAAATGCGTTTGCGCGCCGTCTGCACGGCGCGCTCGACGAACGCACGGCGCAACGGCTGCGGCACAGACGGACCTTCGCCGGTTGTGCCAAGCAACAGCACACCTTCGACGCCGCCGGCGATTTGGGCTTCGATGAGCCGGTCCAGCGCAGCGAAATCAAGCTGGCCGTCAGGAGTTGCGGGCGTGACGAGCGGCACAACTGCGCCGCCAAGTTTGGTTTTCAAATTCATAGTTTGGAAAAAATCAGACAGAAAATTCTAATGGCAAAAGTTGGTCGTCCGTGAAAAACACGCGCGCTCCCTCACCCTGACCCTCTCCCGCTGGGAGAGGGAACAGCTTCGACGCGTTTGCGTTTTTCGAGAACGCGGGGTGCGAACTCCGGTATCCGAACGTTCGAGTCGCTGCGTTCGCGACTCCCTCTCCCAGCGGGAGAGGGCTGGGGGTGAGGAAGAACGGCTCGCACTGCGAGACAGCTGCAAATAATCCAGCCGACATCAAAACGCCTCCTCGTAGATTTTCACCGCGTCGGCTTCGGTGACGACGCGTGGGTTATTTTTCAGCAGCCGCGTGACTTGCATCGCGGCTTTGGCCATCGAGGGAATCGCGGCGTGCGGAATTTGGAAATCCGACAAGTGCTGCGGCACACCGCACTCGCGCGAAAGTTCCGCCAGCCGCGCGATGCCACGTTCGGCGGTTTGCAAATCGTTCGCGCCGCGTTCAACGCCGAGCGCGAGGGCGATTTGCGCGTAACGTTCGGGCGCGGCGGGCAAATTAAATTTCAAAACGGCGGGCGCGAGCAGCGCATTGGAGACGCCGTGGGCAACGTGGAATTTTCCACCGAGCGGATACGAAAGCGCGTGGATCGCCGCCGTGCCAACCGGGCCGAGGCAGAGTCCGCCGAACAAACTGCCGAGCGCGAGCGCGGCGCGAGCGTCGGCGTCGTGGCCGTTCCGCACGGCGCGCAAAAGATTTTCACCGATGAGTTTCACGCCGCGCAACGCGTAGGTGTCGGTGATGGGGTGCGCGAATTTGTTCGCGTAACCTTCGATGCAATGCGTGAGCGCGTCGAGCCCGGTCGCGGCGGTGACGGCGGCGGGAACGCTGAACGTCAGCGCGGGGTCAACGAACGCGGCGTCCGGCACGAGGTGCGGGCTGACGACACCTTTCTTGAGTTCGGCGGCCTCGTCGAGCAGCACGGCGATGGGTGAAACTTCGCTGCCCGTGCCAGCCGTCGTGGGCAAACAGACGAGCGGCAGCGCGCGCGCCTGCAAAAGATTCACGCCGAAAACGTCGCCAATGTTTTGCGGCGAATTCGCGAGCGCGGCAATCAACTTGGCGATGTCCAGCGCGCTGCCGCCGCCGATGGCGAGGACGGAATCCACGTTGGCGGCCTTGGCTTCGGCGAGCGCGGACTCGAAGAAGCTGCGCGTGGGTTCGGGCGGCGCGGGCTGGGCTTCGATGATTTGAATTTCACTTTTG
>JBJOPC010000293.1:0-4297 GCA_046050965.1 Verrucomicrobiota bacterium
CGTCGCACACCGCGCCCGTGCCGATGCCGCCGAAGCTGGCGTAAATTTATCCGCAGATGACGCAGACTCACGCAGATTGAAAATTCATCTGCGAAAATCCGCGAAATCTGCGGACAAAAAATGCCTATTCAAACTTAAACTTCCGCGTCTGCGCCTGCTCGCGGATGGTCGTGATGACCACGGTGTCCAGCGTGTTCGAGGCGGCGACAGTTTTAAGTTTAGCCGCCACGAACTTTTCGCGCGCGGCGTTCAGTTCCTGAATTTTGGCCTGCAACTCCGCGCGCTCCGTAGCTTTTTTCGCCACGAACTCAACGCGTCCGGCGGGCGGCAGTGCGGCGACTGTCGCGGGCAGTTCCGCTTCCTTCACCGCGTCGAGTTTGAAATCTTTTTGCTTCGCTGCGTCCACGAGATCCCAACTGTCATTGCGATAATTCGCGGAGGACTTTGCCACCGCGCGCGACACCGGCGCCCCGGCAAACGCCAGCGTGTCCGCGTTGGCATCCTGCGCCTGCTGCCGCACGGAATTCCGCCGCCCCTCCGCGCCATACGCGAGGTAAGTGCCGTTCAAATCGCTGCTCAACCGCGCGATTTCTTTGTCTTGCGGCGCCTCGACGTAAGGCACAGCGCGGTCTTGATTAATCACGAGAAACTTTCCGTCGCCGAGCCGCGCGCCGTCGCGCCACATTGTGTCCACGCCCTCGCGCTCGTTGCCGCAGTGAATCGTGTTCACCAGAATCCCGCGCGCCTTCGCCGCCGCGCACGAGTCGCGATAATCCACTGGCCCTTGCGTAAACGGCTCGTTGCCCGCGATGAAAATGGCCTTGTAAGTCCGCGACGACGAGCTCCATTCCAACCGTTCGAGCGCGTCCTTGACGACCCAGCCGCAATATTCCTCGCCGCCATTGGTCTTGAGCGCGAACAGTTTTTCCGACAGCAAATCCAAGTCAGTCGTGAAGTCCGACACTTTGCGAATGTAACCGGCCTGCGCGGCCAAACCATTGTTGCCGTATTCAAACAGCGCGACTTGCACGGCGGGCAATTCGCCGTCCTGCCGCGCGCGCAGGAACTCGTTGACGATTTTCCAGAGCTGGCTTTTCGCCTGCCCGATGAGGCCGTCCATGCTGTTGCTCGTGTCCAGCAGCACGGCGATTTGCACGAGCGGTTTTTTGGTGTGGAAACGTGGCGGTTCTTTGGCGATAGCGTTGGCCGCGAGCGCAACGGCGGCGGCGAGGGTGCATAATTTGGCAAACGGAATTTTCATAAATGTCCTTTGGTTAAGTTGGCTGACACAGTCACAGCCAGTTGGACGGGAGCGCGCCGAGAATGCTCCGGGAATTTTTAAGCGGCTTCAGAAACCACCGCGAAACGCAGGCCGCGTGTGCTCACAGCGAGTTCATCCAAACCCAATTCCGCCAGCACCGCCTCGAAGATAAGCACGCCGGGCAGAATCACATCGGCGCGTTTGCGGGGCAGGCCGGGCAGCGTGGCGCGCTCGGCGAGCGGCAGACTCCAGAGCTGCGCGGTGCGGTCGCGCACGGCGGCAAGCGTGAGGCGCGCGGACTCAATGCGGTCGCGGTCGAAGTCCGCCAAGCCCGCCGCCATGCGCGCGAGAATCGTGGCCGTGCCGCCCGTGCCGACGAGGCGGATTTGACGGTGACGCGGATCAAGTTTGGTTTCGCGCTGCATGGCGGGCGCGAGTGCGGGGAGAATTTCGGCGCGGAAAAATTCCGCGAGCCACGCGCGGCTGGCGGCGAGTTGCGCGGCAGTGGGCGGGTCACTCAAGGGAAATTTTTCCAGCAACCGCACCGTGCCGAGCGGGAAGCTGCGGCGAAAATGGATTTCGCGCTCGTGACCCAAAATGAATTCCGTGCTGCCACCGCCTACGTCGAGCAGCAGCAACGGCGACGCCGCAAACCGCGCATCACTCGTCACGCCCGCGAACGCCCACTCGGCTTCTTGATCGCCGGAAATAATCTGCGTGGGCAAACCCGACGCAGCGGCGATGGCGTTGGTGAGGTCGTAGGAATTTTTCGCATCGCGCGCGGCACTGGTGGCGATGACGCGGATGGCTTGCGCATGAAGTTCGTGGGCCTGCGCGGCGAAAGCTTTCACCGCGCGGGCGGTTTGCGCGATGGCGTCGGGCTGGAGGAGGTGCGTCTCGTAGAAGCCTTGGCCGAGGCGCGTCTGCGCGCTGTCTTCCAGCACGGGCTGCACGTCAGTCCCGCGCACGTCGGCGACGAGGAGCTTGACGGAGTTGGTTCCGACATCAATGACGGCGCGGCGCGCGGGATTCATCGGCGCGGAAGTTACGCGAACGACGCGAGCGGCCAAAGTTAAAATTGGGTGACGACCTTCACTAGTGGGACAGCGCGTCTCGCCTGTCCACTCGGCGTTTTTTTTGAACCGGACAGGCAAGGATGCACCGCCCCACTATTTCACGCCGCGTTGCCGGAGCGGCTCATCAACTGCGTTTTGAATTCCGCGAGTTGTTCGTCGTAATACTCCACGGACTTGGGCGTGGTGGTGAGCGTGGCGTCGTAGTTCACCAGCGTGACGAGCGTGCTGTAGGTCGCGGTGTCGTGCAGCGGCAGCACGGCGCGGATGCCGCCCGCCGGGCCGAGGCGCGCGTAGCAATCCTGCTCGTGAATCTGCGGCACCACGACCATGCGGAAGCCGAGTTTGCCGAGAAACATCGGGTAAGAATTCGTGGTGATGATGGACTGTGTCTTGGCGGCGGTGTCCGCGCCGAGCGAATCGAAGACGGCCTTGAGCGGCTTGAATTCGGCGCGCGTGAGGATGCGCTCGAAACGCTGTTGATCGGATTCGCCGGGGACAGGCACGATGGCTTCTAGTTTGTGAGTCATAAAAATAGCGGTGAAAATAATTCCGAACCGAAACTTCTGGCGGAAGTGCCATGAGTGTCAGGTCTGCGCGCCGGAAAGTCCATGAATGGTTTTGGGAGCAGGACAACTTTGCTGTTTCCCCGTGCGGCAAAACTTGGTTGCATCTGCGCGTGAACAAGACGTTTGCCAAAATGGGTTTTCCCGGTCGCCTCATCGCGGTCGAGGGGCTGGATGGTTCCGGCAAGTCCACGCAGATTTATCTGCTCAAGCGCTGGCTTGAAGCCGAGGGCATCAAAGTCTATTTCAGCGAATGGAATTCGTCCGAGTTGGTCAAGTCCGCCACGAGCAAAGGCAAGAAGCGCGAGTTGCTCACGCCCACGACGTTCAGCCTCATTCACGCGACGGATTTTGCCGACCGCTACGAACGTCATTTGCTCCCGCTGCTGCGCGCAGGCTACGTCGTGTTGTGCGACCGCTACGTTTTCACGGCGTTCGCGCGCGACGTGACGCGTGGGTGTCCGCCGGATTGGGTGCGCGGCAATTACAGCTTCGCCGCGCTGCCGGACTTGACGTTTTTCTTCAAGGCGGACTTGGAAGTTTCGCTCAACCGCATCTTGGACGGTCGCCCGAAATTAAAATTCTTCGAGGCGGGCATGGACTTGCGGCTCTCGACGGATCCCTACGAAAGTTTCCGCATTTTTCAGGGTCGCATCCTCGAACAATATCTCGCGATGAGCCCGGAGTTCGGCTTCACGGTGATGGACGCCAATGACCGCATTGAGACGCAGCAAAGCCTCGTGCGCAAAATTGTGAACCAAAAAATTGACCTCGATGCCTTCCGGCGGCACAGCCCGCTCCCGTTGCCGCCGCCCATCACGGTGACGAACGGCCACAACGACGAGCACGAAGATTCCGCCGCATGAAAAAGAAATATTCTTCCGACCTCGTCGTGCCAAGCATCAGCGAGCGCAAATTTTACGGCCACGGTATTCCCGGCGTGAAGCTGGAGGAACTCGTCGGCAAACTCATCGTCGTCGAGGGTGCGGATGGCTCCGGTCGTTCCACGCAAATCGCGCAGCTTGTCGAATGGCTAGAGACGAACGGTCACGCGACGGTGCAAGTCGGACTAAAGCGTTCCACGCTCGTCAGCGAGGAGTTGGAGAAGGCGCAGGATGGAAATATTTTAAGCCGCACCACGCTGTCGCTTTTTTACGCGACAGATTTTGCCGACCAGTTGGAGAATATCATTTTACCGGCATTGCGCGCAGGTTTCATCGTCATTGCCGACCGTTACATTTACACACTGATGGCGCGCGATCTGGTGCGCGGCATGGATGAGACGTGGTTAAAAAATCTTTACGGCACGGCATTGATTCCCGACGCGGTGTTTTATCTCGAAGTGAATCCCGACGAACTCGTGCAGCGGCATCTATCGAAAAATGCCACGCTCGACT
>JBJOPC010000294.1:0-10467 GCA_046050965.1 Verrucomicrobiota bacterium
CCCGTAGCAGAAAACCCCCGACTGGCGCGCGGCACTCCTCGGCAGTTGAACCACATCGAGCTTTCGCCGTTCGGCCTGCACTGGCCGGACTTGAACGAAGACTTGTCTTTTCAAGGACTGCGCGAAGGCAATCACGGGCAGTTTCAGAAACAGGGTTAAAACCCAACTCAATTCACCAACCGATACCAGTTGTCGCGCTGGTGCGGTTCGTAGCCGAGGTCTTGGATGAGCCGGTGCATGTCCGGCACGGTCATGCGGAACGTCGTGCCAGCCTGCGAGACGACATTCTCCTCAAGCATGATGCTGCCGAGATCGTTCGCGCCGAACTTGAGTGCGACTTGGCCAATCTCCAAACCTTGCGTGACCCATGAGCTTTGGAGGTTCTCGAAGTTGTCGAGGTAGATGCGCGCCAACGCCTGCATCCGCAAATACTCGTGCGCGCCGACCGTCGGTGCTTTCAATTTCGTATGTTCCGCTTGAAACGTCCACGCGATGAATGCGGTGAAGTGTCCCATTCCCGAATTTCCGATTTCCGCTTTCCGCTTCAAGGAAATGTCCTGTTGCACACGCAGCCGTTCCAAATGTTCGATGCGGTCGTCCACCATCTCCACATGGCCGAACATCATCGTCGCGCTGGAATACAGTCCGAGTCGATGCGCCACGTCCATGACCTCGAGCCAGTCGTCGCTCATCGCCTTGAGCGGCGCGATGCGTTGGCGCACGCGGTCCACGAGAATTTCGCCGCCGCCGCCGGGAATGGAACCGAGTCCCGCCGCCTTGAAATCGCCGATGATTTTTTCCAGCGGCTCGTTGAACACATCACGAAAATGGATGAACTCGCTGGGGCTGAAACCGTGAATATTAAAGCCGGGAAATTTATCGCGGACGTGCGCCAGCAAATCCAGATACCACTGCTTCGTGAGTTTGGGATGATGCCCGCCTTGCATCAGCATCTGGTTGCCGCCAACCGCGATGGTCTCTTCGATTTTTTTGTCCAACTCCGCGAGCGAGATGACGTAGGAATCCAAATCTTTTTCCGTGCGGTAGAACGCGCAGAACTTGCAATAGACGTTGCAGACGTTGGTGTAATTGACATTGCGGTCCACGTTGTAAGTCACGAAGTCGTTGCCGCGCCCGCCGTAGGAATTCTTTTTGGCGAGCTGACGGCGGCGGTCGGCGAGCGCGCCGAGTTCTTCGAGTGGGAGTGTGTAAAGCCGCTTGGCGTCAGCGGCGTGGATGCGCTGGCCGTCCCAAACTTTCTGGAGCAACTCATCGAGTGACGCGTCGTAAATCACGCGCGGAGTCTAGTTGACGCGAGCGGGTGAAACAAGCGGGCGGATGGAGCCTTAACTTTGGAGTGCGCGGGCATGACCGCGCACTCCACATCACTTCGCTTTGCGGCTTTTCAGCCACGGCAGTTCGTAGATTTTTCCAGTGCCGATTTTCTCGGCGAGCAACGCCTTGTTCGTGTGGCTGGCGCGGTCGGGCTTGGCTTGCTTCACCAGCACCACGCCGGCGCGCGCGGCAAAATCTTTCGGCAACGCCGCCAGCACAAGCAGCACTTGGCCAACTGTGCCAAGGCGGTTCGGGCATACGATGATAGGCTGCGCGTCTAACGCGACGAGTAAATCACGCGAATTAAAATCTTCGCCGAGCGGACTTAACAGCCCACCCGCGCCCTCGACCACCACGGTGTCAAACCGCTTCGCCACGCGGCGAATGTGCGCGACGACTTCACGCACACGCGCGCGCTTTTTCTCGGCGCGCGCCGCCAGCACCGGCGCGAGCGCGGCGCGGAAATGCCACGGGTTCACCTCGTCGAGCGTGAGGCCGGCGCGGGAAATTTTCTGCAACACGCGGGCGTCGTCGCGGCTACCGGCGCACACGGGTTTCAAACCCGCCACGTTCACGCCGCGTTCGCGCAGCACATGGACGGCGACAGCAGAGAAATAAGTTTTGCCCACGCCCGTGTCCGTGCCGGTGATGAAAAGGATGCGCGCCATGCGCGTGAAGTTAATCGCAAACACCGTTCCGAAACAAGGCGACGAGTTCGGAGTTCCGACTTTAGGCGGTTCGGCTAGCCCCACACCCCACGCCGCCTGAAGGTGGAACTCCAAGCGTGCCGAGTCCGCGCTGATTTTCCATTCGCCATTTCGCCGCCGTTCCGCTTTGCTCTGCGCGTGTCCGCTCCGTTCCAACCTTCAACCCCCATCCAACTATGAGCATTCTTGCAGGCATCGCTATCGGTTTTGTGATTTGGTTTCTCGTGCGCTACGGTCTCGGCGGGCTTTACACCGTGGATCAAAACGAGCGCGGCGTGAAAACCAGTTTTGGTCGCGCCGACCGCATTCCCGAACTCACCACGCTCAACGACCCCATCGCCGAATCGTTGCGCGAAGACGAACGCGACCGCTACGCCTACCCCATTGTCAACGTCATCCAACCCGGCGGGCCGTATTGGAAATGGCCGTGGGAACGCGTCTATAAAGTTTCCATCGCCACGCAAACCTTGAGCATGGCCTACGACGCCGAAGACCCGTCCGCGAACAACGGCGGCCAGATGCTCGAAGCCGTCACCAAAGATCAGCTCAACACCGGACTTACCGGGCAAATCCGTTATCGCGTGGCCGAGCGGAATCTCTACGCCTATTTCTTCGGCGTGAAAAATCCCATCACGCACGTCATGGGCTATTTCGTTTCCATCCTGCGCGAACGCATCGCGAATTTTGAAGCCCCGAAAGATCCGAACGCCGACGAGAGCATCGCCGCCGTCACCGGCATTTCCATCAACGACCTCCGCAAAAATCTCCGCGCGCTCAACGAACGCATGGACACCGAATGCGTTTCCTCCGCCGCGCGTTATGGCATCGTGCTCGACGCCTCGCTCATCACCGCCATTGACCCGCCGCCGGAGGTCGAGTCTGCGCTCGCCGCCATCAACACTGCGCACAACACCGTCTCGTCCGACATCAGCCTCGCGCAAGCCAGCGCCGACCAGAAAATCGAGCAATCCAAACGCGCCGTGGAAATTGAAACCCTGCGCGCCCAAGCCGAAGTCGAACCGCTCCGCCAACTCACCGCGCAACTCGGCGACCTGAAAAAATCCGGCGACGGCGCGCTCGAATCCTACGTCCGCAACGTCCGCCTCTCGCTCTACAGCTCGGCGCAACAAGTCATCTTGGAGGAAAAACAATGAAAGAATTCTTCATCGCCATCGTCGCCACCTTCATCGGCTGTTCCATTCTCGTGCCGCTGATTCTCGGACTCACGCGCGCGTTTGGTTTCTACACCATCGTCACCGAAGGCCGCTGCAAAGTTTATATGCTGTTCGGCAAAGTCGTCGGCATCATCAACGAACCCGGCTTGCATTTCCTCGTCGCCAAGCTCGGCCCGAAAGCGCTCATCGTGAATTTTTTCGGGCGTTGCTACGAACTGGATTTGCGGCTCGACCAACAATACCTCCGCAGCCAGCCCGTGAATTCAGAAGAAGGTGCGCCCATGGGCATTGGCGTCTGGTATGAAATGTTCATCAGCGATCCCGTCGGCTACTTGTTCCGCAACGCCGACCCGCGCGGCTCGCTCGCCGCCAACGTGAGCAACTCCACCGTGCGTTGCCTCAACAACCTGCCACTCGATAAAATGCTCGAAGACCGCCACACCATGAGCAAGACCGTGCGCGATGAAGTTTCGCCGAAATCCAACGAATGGGGTTTCCAACTCGGCTCCGTCTACATCCGCAAAGTCCATTTCCGCGACCTCAACATGATTCAGCAGATTGAAGGTAAAGTTGTGAACCGCCTGCGCCAAGTCACCGCCGCCATCAAGCAAGCCGGCGCGAACCAAGTCAGCATCATCACCAGCACGGCGGAACGCACCGCCGCCATTGAGTTCGCCAAAGCCGCCGCGATGCGTCCGCACATCGTCGGGCTGGCGTTGCAGGAAATTTCCAAAGACAAACAAGTTTCCACCGCGCTGTTCGATGTGTTGGAAGTGCAAAACATTTTGCAAGGCGGCGGCAAAATCACCCTCGTGCCGCCCGGCCGCGAAATGCTCGCCTCCCTGCTCGCGAGTAAGAACGAGCCGCCGAAAATGTCGCGCGGTTGATGCAGCTGCGAAAGCAGCAACAGAAGTTAGCCCACGGCGCGAGCCGTGGGTTTTCTGTTTTGCAGGCCAAGCTCCGGCAGGGGCGAAAGACGAACGACGGAAATCTGCCGCCCCTGCCGGGGCTTGTGCGCCGCGCGTTTTTCCCACGGCTCTCGCCGCGGGCTACCTTCTGGCGCAACTCCGTTGCTGGGTTTAGATCGGAGGTCCGAGTCGGATTTTTTTGGCGCTCACCCACGACAATCGCGCGGCCAACATTCCAAGAATCGTGGACGTTAAGCAAACCACACTTGCAACGAGGCTAATATCTTTCTCATACAAATGGCCGTAATGCAGACTCAACTCTTGTTTCACGCCTGCTAACTCGCTTATCGCTGAATTCATTTCAATTTTCAGCACATACTCGCCTTCGGGCATCCCGCTAAAGAATTGAGCACATGGGAAGGCATCATGCTCGAAAATATAAAGCCAGATCAGAGGGGACTCTCTAATTTCTACGTTGTTCGTGTCACACAAAAGCATCTTCGCCTCCATTTTGTTCATCGTCTCACCACAGCCTTCGTATGTTTTCCAATTGAGAGGAGTTGGAGTTGTTTTTAAGAACAGATAGATAGTGCCATAGAACGGATTACAAGAGTGCTTGAAAGGTAAGCAGTATGAATTCGTCGTTGAAAAATCCACTGCCCAGCGCGTAACAGGTGCGCGTTCGGCGTCTGAAAAACTCTTACCCATCCGCCATTGAAGCCAGCCAGCATAAACGGCCACTCCAATCAGGCCGACGGCGAACAGTCCTGCAACGACCGCTTTGACGAGTGGGGATTTCATGTTTTTGCCAACGCTTTCGTCAGCTCAACAAACTTCGCCAAGCTCACTTTCTCCGCGCGTTCCATCGGCGAGATTTGCAGCGCGGCGAACGCGGCTTGGAGTTTTTCCAGCGGCCAGTCGGACTTGAGCAGTTTCAGCATCATCTTGCGCCGTTGCGAGAACGCGCGCTTCACGATTTTTTTGAAAGTCGCGTGTTGTTCCAGCGGCAGCAGCGGCACGGCGCGGCAATCCAGCGTCACGCAGGCGGACTCCACGTCGGGCGCAGGGAAAAAACATTCGGCGGGAATCTTGAACAGCCCGCGCGGTTCGTAGCGCAGTTGCAAGAGCAACGTGAGCACGCCGTAATCGTCGTCATCCGCGCCGGCCATGAGCCGCTTGGCGACCTCGAATTGCAGCGTGGCGACCAGACGCGCGGGGCAGTGCGGTGCTTCCGCGAGTTCCACGAGGATGGGCGAGGCGACGGAATAAGGGAGGTTGGCAACGAGTTTCCAATCGCGCCAATCGCGCGGTTCGCGCTGCAAAAAATCCAGCGCGTCGTCATGCAGCAGGCTCAAGTTGGGAGTTCCGCCTTCAGGCGGGGCGGGGGAAGCTCCGCTCGGCTCCGTGCCCACATTGAGGCCAAACCGTTCCACCAAAAAATCCACGAGCCGCGCGTCTTTCTCGATGGCGAAAACTTCATCGGCCTTTTCCAGCAGCAATTCCGTGAGCGGCCCCAGTCCCGGCCCGATTTCTAGCACCTTGTCGGCGGGCGTGAGTTCGGCGGCGGCCACGATGCGGCGCAGTTGGTTGGCATCGTGCAGAAAATTCTGGCCGAGCGAGCGCGTGAGTTGGATGCCCCGGCGGTCGAGCGTCTCGCGCATGGCGGTGATAGTCATCGCGGAAATTTTAACCACGGATGACACGGATGAACACGGATAAAAACTGGGTAGCGGCTGGTAGGACGCGTCACTTTACACCTTGGATAAATAACCCAACTCACGCATCAGCGGCGCGGCGATTTTTTCCACGACCGCGAAGTCGCCGTAGGTGTTGCGGTGGCGCACTTGGCCGATTTGGCGAAACTCTTTTTGGAAGTTCGCGTTGTTCGGCAGCGGCCAATCCAGTTCGCAGAAGCGGAAATTTTTTTCCAGCTCGGCTTGCGGCGCGGCGACGAGGTCTTCGTATTTGAATTCGTAAAAATGTTTCAACTCGCGCGCCGTCGCGCGCACGAGTTCCACGCTCTCGACCCACACACGCGCGGTGCATTCGAGGCTCTCCGGGCCGAACTCGTCGAGATACGACTGCAAGCCGTGCACACGCGGATACGGGACGAGGTGCGTGTATTCCGGGTGTTTGATTTTGGCGAGCTGCGCTTGGGTGAGCCGATAAAGTTTCACGAGCGAGTTCGCCGCCGGGCGCGGGTCGCGCAGGATATGGATGAATTTCGCGTCGGGAAAAAGTTGTTGGAGCAAGCGCAACTCGGTTTGCAGCACGGGAAATTTGCAGATGAACCGCCGCCCGTCGCCGCCGAAGCTTAACAGGATTTTGCGAATGTCATTCCGCATCCGCGCCACGCGTTCGGGACCGAGGTCGGCGAGTGTTTGCTCCGGCCAAAAATTACTGTGCGGGTCGCGCCCGGTCCAGTGACGCCAAAAAGTTTGCGGCTCGGAGGGACTGCCGAAACCGACTTCGATGGAGTCTTGCAAGAAACGTTCGCCGACGACATCCCAGCGAAATTTTTTGCGCGCCCACTCGATGGCGTAGGGTGCGTCGGGCATGGCGTTGATGGCGTTGGTGAC
Organism: Verrucomicrobiota bacterium; assembly: GCA_046050965.1. Classification (GTDB taxonomy): domain Bacteria; phylum Verrucomicrobiota; class Verrucomicrobiia; order Limisphaerales; family JAFMIX01; genus JAFMIX01. Next base: position 6,705 of record JBJOPC010000294.1, read on the forward strand.
GTAAGCGGCGCGTTCGTGTGCACAGAGCAAGTGGAACAAAAGCGTCGTGCCACTGCGCGGCAGGCCAACGATGAAGATGGGTTTTTCGATGGCGACCGTTTCGGGTTTCGCTGAGCGCAGCAGAAATTTTTCTAACTGCGTCATCAGCTTCACCTCGCTGGGTTTCGGCGGCAGCGGCACGAAGAATTGTTGCTCGAACTTTTTTTTGAAGAGCAGCTTCGACCACCAGTTCGCGTAACGTGGAGGCGCGGGAGAAAATTCGGCTGGCGAAGTTTGGCTCACGGCTCGGCGAGAATTTTTGCCAGCGCCCGCACCGCCGCGCGTAACTGTGCCTCGGCGATGGTCAGCGGCGGCGTGAAGCTGATGACTTCGCCGTGCGCGCCTTCGGGCAGCATGATGAAGCCGCGTTGCAACATCGCCTTGATGGCGCGCAAAGATTTTTGCGTGTTCGGTGAACCATCGGCGTGGCGCAATTCCACGCCGACCATGAGACCAAGCCCGCGCACGCGACTTTGGACTTTGGACAATTTCTCCATCAGCCCCGCGCCCAGCTTCGCGCTGCGGTCGCAAAGTTTGAGACGTTTGATTTCGGCAATTTGCGCGAGTGCCATCGCACAGCCAACGGGATGGCCGAGGAACGTGCTGGTGTGAATCGCCTCACCGGTGCTGACCGGCCATGCGGCGTCCATCACCTCCGCACGACCAACGCATGCCGAGAGTGGAAAGCCACCGGTCAAAGCCTTGCCGAGGCAGATTAAATCAGGAATCACGCCGCTGTGTTCGCACGCGAACCATTTGCCGGTGCGCCCGAAGCCAGTGTAAATCTCATCGAGGATGAGCAGCGCGCCGCGTTCGTCGCAAAGCTTGCGGAGCAGCGGGAGAAATTCTGGAGGCGGCACGTTGCAACCGCCGCGCGCTTGAACCGGCTCGACAAGAATTGCGCCGATTTTTTCGCGGCGGAAAATCTCCGTAGCCGCCGACATCAGTCGGCGCAAACTATCACCGTGACCCGCGCACTTGGAAGTGCGCCGACTCACGTCGGCGGCTACGGGGAAGGGTAAAAAATGCCCGAACTCGCGCAGTTGCGCGCGGAACGGCGAGCGGAAATGTTCCCGGTGCGTGGCATTGAGCGCGCCGTAGCCGAGTCCATGATACGCGCCCTCAAACGCGATGATGCCGCGCTTGCCCGTCGCCAGCACAGCAGTCTTGAGCGCGGCTTCCACCGCTTCAAACCCCGAACTGCCAAAAATAATTTTTGCCGTAGCCGCTGATGTGAGTCGGCGCATTCTGTTATCTTTTGAAGCGCGCCGACGCACGTCGTCGGCTACGTTCCACCGCTCAAACGTCAGCGCGCTCAGCTCCCGCGCGAGCCGTGCTTTCAGTTCGTGCGGATGCACATCGCCCATCGCGTGGAGCAGCTTGCCCATCTGCTGCTGCCCGGCGCGCACGACCGCAGGATTCGCGTGGCCCGCGCTCGCCACGCCGAAAGCGGCGGTGAGGTCTAAATATTTTTTCCCATCCGCGTCCCAGACGTGAACGCCGCGCGCACGTTCCCAGACAATCGGCCAAGTGCCATCGGCGTCGAAGAACGTCACGTTGCGTGATTCGTAGTCGCGCAGCAGTTGGAGGGTGTCGCGGGTTTTCATTTTTTAAAACCACGGATGGACACAGATGAACACGGATAAAAAACTTCGCGCAATGCCGATTCAATATCTGTGTGCATCTGTGTTTATCTGTGGTTGAAATCAAACTCCCCGTTGCTCTGGCGGCCAGATGATTTTGTGGAGCTGCGCTTGGAACCGCACGGGCAACGCGTCCGCCACGATGCGCTCGACGAGCTGCTGGCGCGTGATGGACGTATGGTTCGCGGGGACGGGTTTGAGCGATTTGTGCTGCTGCTCCGGGCGCAACGGATGCACCCACGATAGCAACAGCGGACAAATCGCGGCGAGGCCGTGCGCGGCGATTTGCTGCTTGGCCCATTCGTAATCTTCGACGGTGCTGATGACGAATTTGATTTCGTCCGTGGCGCGCAGGTGCGGAATATTTTCAAAACGATTGCGCGTGACTTCGCCGCTGCCAGGGCATTTAAAATCCACGATGCGCCGCACGCGGGAATCAATCTGTGAAATGTCGTGCGCACCGCTGGTCTCCAGCAACACGGTGAAACCGTCGTCGCAAAGTTGCGCCATGAGCGGCAGGGAATTTTTTTGCAGCAGCGGTTCGCCACCGGTCAATTCCACGAGGGGGAGTTTCTGACCACGGACCACTGACCACGGACCACGGAACGCCGTTGCCAGCCGGCGGACTTCGGCGCGGACTTCTTCCAGCGAGCGTTTTTTTCCTTCGGTGAACGCATACGCGGTGTCGCAGTAGGAGCAGCGCAGGTCGCAGCCGGTGAGGCGGACGAACACGCACGGCAAACCGGCAAAGGTGCTTTCACCTTGCAGACTCAAGTAGATTTCGTTGACGACGAGCGTGTCAGACATCGCCGCAGGTTAGCGCGACGCGTGACGAATCCGCACGAACAATTTCCCCGGCGCGTACGTGATTCACTTCGGCAAGTCCATCGCCCCGCGCGAAACGTCGCCGAAGATTTGGCCGGTGAAACCGTGACCACTGGCGTCAAGAAGTTGTGTGCCGTTGGTTTCGTCGAGCCGCCAGTAGCCGCGCAAACCCGGCTCGCGCCCGGTCAAAGTGGTTTTCATCGTCGCGACGATAGCGTCGGCCGTGCGCGCGGTTTCCCAAATGCGAATTTCCGCCAGACCGCCGCGCAGGAGGTCGCCGTTCTTCTCGTCCGCGCCGAGCATGATCCGGTGCTGCGCGTCGCACAGCACCGGGCGGCCGGCTGGCAAATTGCCTTGTTCAGTGAGTTGACCGTCGAGGTAAGCGGTGAATTTTTCCGGCGTGACGACGTAGGCGACGTGATGCCACTCGCTCGCGCGATAGCGATCCGGGAACCGGGCGTTGGCGTCTCGCAACAGCCAACGCGCGCCGTCGCCGATGTCGCCGTGGATGCGTCTGCCCTGACGAAATTTCAGGTTGAAACCAAAATCTTGCGGCGCGAGCGAGCTAATGATGGTCCCCGCTTTTTGACCCGCAGCCACGCGCGTCATCGCCCAGCACTCGACGGTGAACGTGCCGCCGAGCGAACCGGTCGGGGCGAGCGTGACGCAACTGTCCGTGCCGCTAAACATGAGCGCGTGAAGTTGGCCGTCCTTCAAAATGGTTGGCGACGCCGCGACGAAGTTGGTGCGCGATGCGGCGGGTGGTTCGGTGGAGGCAGTGGTTGCGGATGCGGAAAACTTTTTTGCCACGACGGCTAGGGCAATCACCGCGACGAGCAACCCCAGCCCGACGGCGAACCACAGCGGGCGCGGTTTGGCCGTTGGTTCAGGCGCAGGTGGCGGCGGCTCGGTGGTGGGCGGCGTTTCCAGCACCGTGCCAGCGGCGAAAAAGTGCGCCTTGAGCAATTCCTGCGCGCCGTTGATTTCTTTCAATTTTTCCTGCGCGAGTTTTTGCAGCCGCTCGTCGTGCGCGAACCGGTCGGGATGCCAGACGTTCACGAGGTCGCGATACGCCTGCCGCACTTCGGCCTGCGTGGCTTCGGGCTGGAGGCCGAGCGTGTGAAATGCCTGGGTGAGGTCGTCCATGCGTCAACGATTCCGCACGAACAATTTCCCCGGCAGTTGTTTCACCACGCGCTTCATCTCAAGGCTCAACAATGCCACGCTCACCGCCGAACTCGGCAAGCCGCTGGCGC
>JBJOPC010000295.1:0-2726 GCA_046050965.1 Verrucomicrobiota bacterium
CCTGAACCTTGGCATTTGGGGGAACTGGACTTTTCGAGCAACTCACCGCGAATATAACGGCCAGAATCGCGCCGTAACTGATGAATGGTAGTGTGCGCATAAAATGTGGTAGATGCCTAACTATTATTTAACGACGGATAATCGTTGAACGTGTTTAACGAATTGGGGTGCATGGGTTGCGTCATCTGGCTTGGGCGAAGTTTTTATTACGGCGTGGGTGGCGGCGTAGTTTTCGGCGGCTTCGGCACGGGGGTGTGTTTCTCGACGTGGCTGGCAACGGTCCATTCGGCGAGTTTGGCGGGGTCGTTTTTGTATTTGTTGCGGACGATGGTTTGGAGGATGTGGAGGGCGGTGGCGGCTTTGTGGGCGGTGTCTTCCATGCCGCCGGTGGCGCTGGCTTGGGCGAGTTGGCCGGTGTTGGCGGCGGTGGCGGCGCTCTCAAAAGCGGTCACGTCGGCGGTCAGATGGGTGATGAAGTCGGCGGGCAAGCCGAGGCCGGTGAGGGCAGCGGTGTAGGCGACGGCGTCGGTGGCGTAGGCGCGGGCGGTGTTGAGGAGGGCTTGGTCGCCCGCGCTGCGGGGCATATGGAATTTGCCGTCGAGTCCGGCGGTGCCGAGGAGGACAAGGGTGTGGGCGGCGTCGGTGATGGCGAGGAGGTCTTGGTGGAGGTGGAAGCGGGCGGCGACTTTGGCGAGGTTGCCAGCGTCTTGTTGTTCGCCGCCGGAGGTCTGGTTGGCACCGAGGTTGGCGGTGGCGGTGACGGCGGTGTGGATGAGGGCGAATTGTTGGCCGCCGGGGGTGGTGGCGGGGAAGTCGGCGGCGTATTTGGCGGCGAAGGTGTCGGTGGTCTTGAAGGTATCGAGGAGGTTGGTGACTTTATGGTTCATAATTTTGTGGGGGTTGAAAATCGGGAACGGGGCGATTTTGCTAGTTTGGCGGGCGGCGGCAATGCTTTTTTACGAGTTTTTGGCCGCACGGAGGGGAAAATCGCCGCACGGAGCGAGAGTTGGCTCGCACGGGACGAAAAACGTCCGCACGGAGCGGCAGTTGACCCGCACGGAGGGGAAATCGCCCGCACGGAACGAGAGTTAGCCCGCACGGGATGGAAAATGCCCGCACGGAGCGAGAGTTGGCCCGCACGACGGGGAAAATGGGTGGTCGGGCGCGGGAGATCATTTTTGGCGGTTTGCTTGCCGCCGTTTCCATGTTTGACTAACTGCATGGCGAAATCCAAATCGCAATGGGACTTCGGTGAATTGTTCGCGCCGGAAGCGACGCGCAAGGTTCTCTCCGTCGGCGAACTCACCACGCAGATCAAACGCCTGCTCGAAAAGCAGGTCGGCACGGTCTGGGTGAGCGGCGAGGTCACGAACTTGCGCGCGCAAAGTTCCGGCCACAGTTATTTCACGCTCAAAGACGCGGACTCGCAGGTGAGCTGCGTGTTGTTTCGCGGCACGGCGGCGGGCGAACGGGAGTTGCTCGCGGACGGTCAGAAAGTTTTGTTGCAAGGCGACGTGACGGTTTATGAACCGCGCGGTCAGTATCAACTCATCGTGCGCGCGGTGGAGTTGCAGGGCGTGGGGGCGTTGCAGGTGAAGTTCGAGAAGCTCAAGCAGAAGCTCGCGGCGGAAGGTCTGTTCGCGCCGGAACGCAAGCGTCCGTTGCCGCGCTATCCGCAACGCCTCGGCCTCGTCACCTCGCCCACCGGCGCGGCCATCCGCGACGTGCTGCACGTCATCGAGCGGCGTCATCCCGGTCTGGAAATCATCCTCGCGCCGTGTCGCGTGCAAGGCGACGGCGCAGCGGCGGAAATTGCGGACGCGATTCGTGCGTTGAATGAATTCAATTCTCGTAGGAGACGACGTGAGGAGTCTCTAACTGAATCGGCAATGGAAATGAGACTCCTTACGTCGTCTCCTACGATTGATTTGATTTTAGTCACGCGCGGCGGCGGTTCGCTGGAAGATTTGTGGGCGTTTAATGAGGAAGCCGTAGCGCGCGCCATCTTTGAATCGGAACTGCCCGTCGTGTCGGCGGTCGGTCACGAGATTGATTTCAGCATCGCAGATTTCGTGGCGGACTTCCGCGCAGCGACGCCCAGCGCGGCGGCGGAAATCATCACGGAAGGCGTGTTCGCCAGCCGTGAGTTCGTGGCGGAAGCGCCGGGGCAACTACGTCGCGCGCTGAATCGCGGCGTGGAATCCGCGACGGAAAATTTTACTACGCTCAATTCGCGACTCGCGCGGCTGCACCCGCGTCGGCGACTCGATGATTCGCTGCAACGGCTCGACGAATTGCGGTCGGGTTTGTTACGCAGCGTAACTGCAGCAGCACGCGAACGCAGCGTGCGCGTGCAGAATTTTACCGGGCGACTCGGTCGCTTGCATCCGTCGCAAGGCGTGAAGCGGCGGCGGGAGTTGCTGCGGCAACTGGAGCGTCGCCTGACCGCGCTCGGCCCGCAGCAAGTGCTGGCGCGCGGTTATTCCATCACCACCGACGCGGCGACGGGCAAAGTTCTGCGCGCGGCGTCAGCGGTGAAGGCTGGGCAGAAGTTGAAGACAAGGCTGGCGAAGGGCGAGATTATCAGCCGCGCGGATGGCTGATGAGTTGAACAACAAAGTAACGAAGGAACAAAGTTTCGGGCGTCTTGGTTACTTTGTTCCTTAGTTGTTTAATTTGTTTTGCCGGATTCAGACTTGGATTTTCTGCGTTGCCGCCGCAAACTT
>JBJOPC010000296.1:0-3012 GCA_046050965.1 Verrucomicrobiota bacterium
GTAGTCGGCGTTCACCTGCGACGCGAGCATGGCGAAGATGCCGACCGGCCCGGACAAATCTTTCGCACCCACGCCGGTCTGTTTCGAGTGCAGCAACGCGCCGAAGGTATTGACCATTTTGCTGGACACATCCTGCACCTGCGCCCAAGGCGTCGGGTGTTCGATCTGGTAAAATAATTTGTCGCTGCCGCCAATCTGCGCGCCGATGAGTCCTTTGCCGGTGGCCGGATTCAACTTGGGCGTGATGGCGAGCGTGAGTTTTTTACCGCCGCGCTTGACGATAATTTCCGTCGGCTGGCTGGCGCGTTCTTGGATAAGCTTGATGAATTGCTCACGTCCGGCGACGGGGATTTGCGCGAAGGAAATTACTTCATCTTCCGCCTGCAAACCGGCGGCGAGCGCGGCGCTGCCAGTGGTGACTTCTTTGACGAAGGGATGGTCGCGCGGGTCGAGGTTGAGAATCTTCAGGCCAATCGCCGCGCTCGTCACGGCGGTGAGTTGATACGTCGTCTCAACGCCGCCGCGCGCGATGACGACGGGTAATACATTCGTGCGCGCCAACGCCGTCGCCTCCAACATTTGCTCCCACGATTTGATGGGCGTCTCCGCGACTCGCACGATGACGTCGCCTTCTTGAATTCCCAATTTGGCTTCGGGCGAACCAGGTTCGACGTAGCCGATAATCGGCGGGTTCACCGGCACGGGCAGGCCGATGAAATAAATCAGCGTGGCGATGGCAAACGCGAACACGACGTTCATGAACGGTCCGGCAGACGCGACGAGAATTTTTGAGAGCGGCGTAACCGGCGGCAATGGCTCCGTCGTTTCAGTTTTTCCTTCGATGGCTTCCGCCGTGACCATTTGCGGTAGCGAGACGAAGCCGCCGGCAGGAATCCACCGTGCCGACCACTCGACGCCGTCGCGTTTCCAACTGAAAATTTTAGGACCGAAGCCGATGGCGAAGCCATCAATCTTCAAGCCGCGTTTACGCGCCATCCAGTAGTGGCCGTATTCGTGGACGAAGACTGCCGCGCCGAAGAGGAAAATGACCGCCGCTGCGACGTAGATGTAGTTCAAGATATGCATTAAAATCGGGGGCAAGCGTAGCCAGCGCAAAACTCGCTGGCAATGCGCGAAAAGGTTTGGGTGCGGAGCGCGGGTCTGTGACCCGCAGCCGATGGGATTGTCAGTGGCTTGCTGCGGCTCACAGAGCCGCGCTCCACCGCAATTACTTCACCAGAAAATCCACCTTCGCGGAAAGTTCCGGCGTGAGGAAATGGTCGGGGTTCGCGATTTGGACTTTGATTTGCAACGTCCCCTTTTGGCGGTCGGCTTCGGGCGCGATTTCCACGACGTAGCCGTCGTAGTGTTTGTCGAGGTAGGCCTCGGGGCTGACGCGGCACTTTTGTTTCAGGGAGATTTTCGAGAGGTCGGTCTCGTTGATGTCGAGTTCCACCTGCAAATCTTTGGGGTCGGCTACGGCCACAAGTGCGGTGCTGGGGCCACGCGTGCCGCCAAAACTTTGCGGGGTGACGAGTTCGCCCGCGCTCGCGAGTTTTTCCATGACTATGCCGTTGATGGGCGATTTGATGACGGTCCAATCAACGTAAGTTTGGATGAGTGCGACGGAACCTTCGGCTTCGCGCACAAGCGCACGAGCGGCGGAAACGGCGAGGCGGGCGTCGTCTTCATTCTGCTTCGTCTCGATGGCGTCGTGCGTAAGGTTGGTCACGCGTTGGTAGAGCAACTGCGCTTTGTCCACCGCGATGAGCGCGTTGGTGAGGCGACCTTGGGCTTGCCGCAACTGCGCTTGATACTCCGCGTCGTCGAGCAACACGACGGTCTGTCCGTTCGTCACGGCGTCGCCTTTGCGGACACCCATCCACTTGACCACACCCATGAAGCGCGGGCTGATTTCAATGCGTTCGCGATTGATGATGTAACCGCTGGCGGTGAGCGCGGTGTCGGCGTTCGCGGCGGGCGTGGGCGCGGGCGTGTTCGTGGAAACGGTTTCGGTGGCGTTCGCCACGCTCGTTACGCCGAGAGCCATGCGGCGTTCGTTATGACCGAAGAACGCGAGCCACGCCGTGCCAACGAGCGCTGCGACGACAAGTAAAACGATGGCGCGGAAAATTGCGTGCGGCCGCCGCTTGAGCGCGGGGGCGATGTGAAGTTTCTGCAACTCGGTTGAATCCATGCGCGCGAACTATGCCGCAACGCGCGCGTCGGCAAAAGCGGGAAATGCAAAAGTCAAAACGCGCGCAGCCGGAGCCGCGCGCGTTATTGAATTTAATTGGTAGGGCAAAGCTGCGGCTTTGCCCATTCTGGCTGACCAGCAGATCAGCCCTACCAGTTACACATTGTAAGTGCTGCTGCTGGTCGTGCCGCCGCGGCCGGTCCAGTTGGTGTGGAAGAATTCGCCGCGCGGTTTGTCCACGCGCTCGTAGGTGTGCGCGCCGAAGTAATCGCGTTGCGCTTGCAGCAAGTTCGCGGGCAACACAGCAGAACGATATTGATCGTAGAACGCCAGCGCGGTGCTGAACGCGGGAACGGGGATGCCTTTCTTCGCCGCCGTCGCCACAATGTTGCGCCAACCTTTTTGCGCCTTCTTGATTTCGCGACGGAAATAATCGTCGAGCAGCAGGTTCGCGAGCTTGGGATTGGTGTCGTATGCCTCTTTGATTTTGCCGACGAAACGCGAGCGGATGATGCAGCCGCCGCGCCACATCAGCGCGATGCCGCCGTAGTTGAGCGTCCACTTGTATTCCTTGGCAGCGGCGCGCATGAGCATGTAACCCTGCGCGTAGCTGACGATCTTGGAAGCGTAGAGCGCACTCTTAATGTCTTCGATGAAGGCTTTTTTCTTCGCGTCGTTCGCAGCAATGGCGGTGAGTGCGGAACGCGGGCCTTTGAGTTTGCGCGCGGCTTTCACGCGTTCGTCTTTCAACGCCGAAACGCAGCGTGAGTAAACTGCCTCGGCCATGAGCGTGATGGGGATTCCCAAATCTTGCG
>JBJOPC010000297.1:0-6615 GCA_046050965.1 Verrucomicrobiota bacterium
CCGGCTTGGTTGCCGCTGGACTGGCCCGATGAAGACTGCCGCCGCTCCACCACTCGTCCTCGCCGCGCAAAAACTTTCCGCGCAAGTCGCCCGGCTGAAATTTCGCGCGCCTGTCACGCACGTCTACAACCCGCTCGCTTACGCGTGGGCGGCGCACGAAGAATATCTCCGACGCTACGGCGGCGGACGCAAACGCGTGATTTTTCTGGGCATGAATCCCGGCCCGTTCGGCATGGCGCAAACCGGCGTGCCGTTCGGCGAAGTCGCCGCCGTGCGCGATTGGCTGGGCATTGCCGTGCCCATCACGCAACCCGCGCGGGTGCATCCGAAGCGCCCCATCACGGGCTTCGACTGCTCGCGTTCCGAAGTGAGCGGACGCCGTTTGTGGAAACTGTTCGCCGCGCGTTTTGTTTCGCCGGAGAAATTTTTCGCGGAACATTTCGTGGTGAACTACTGTCCGCTCGCGTTTCTCACCACGACCGGCGCGAACTTCACGCCGGACAAATTGTCGGCGAGTGAGCGCGAAAAACTGTTCGCCGCCTGCGATGAACATTTGCGGCTCGTCTTGGAAATTTTCGAACCGGAATGGCTCGTCGGCATCGGCGGTTTCGCGCGCGCGCGCGCCGAAGCAGCCGTGGCGGGAACCAACGTGCGCGTCGGCCAAGTCTTGCATCCCAGCCCCGCCAGCCCCAAAGCCAATCGCCACGACTGGGGCGAGACGGCGACCAAAGAACTGCGCGCGCTGGAGATTTGGTAGGCGAGGGTTGGCATTTCACCTCCAGGTCAGCTAGCTTCACCCACGTTCAATGAAAGCCAACGTTGCTTACCTCGCGGTGTTTGGTGCGCTCGTGGGATCGCTTTCTGCCGGGGCTGCGACTACGCCGACCACGCGCACGAACGCCTCGCAAATCCGTGCGCTTACGCAGGACGAGGCGGCGCAAAAATTTCCCGTGCAATTGCGCGGCGTGGTGGTGGACGAAGGCATCGGCGGCTGTGTGATTCATGACGGCACGGCGGGAATTTATTTGGCGGGTGCGCCCGAATTGATCCAGCCGTTGCGGCGGCGCGACCTCGTTACCGTCGAGGGCGTGACCGATCCCGGTGGGTTCGCGCCGATTGTGGCGGTGAGCAAGCTCGTGAAAGTCGGCCACGGCGAAATTCCCAAACCGCTCGCCGTCACGTTCGAACAATTGGTCGTCGGGCAAGCGGACGGGCAGTGGGTGGAGGTCTCCGGCATCGTCCGTAGTTGCGAGCCGGTGAGCCGCGCCACTGGTAGCCGCACCGCGCTCGAACTCGCCACGGGCGGCGGTCGCCTCGATGTGCGCGGCGAACTCGATTTGCCGTCCGGCAGTTTAGTGGACGCCGAAGTGCGGGTGCGCGGCGTGTGTTTCAACCAACACAACAGCAGCCGCCAACTCGTCTTGCCCGTGCTGCACATTCCCACCGGTGTGGAGATTACCGTCACCAAACCCGCGCCCGCCGCGCCATTCGCCGAACCGCTCACGTCCGTTTCGCAACTGCTGCGCTTCGCCGCCGACGGCAATTACGGCCATCGCATTCACGCGACCGGCGTGGTCACGTTCGATGACGTGGGCGAATTATTCTGGCTGCGCGATGGCAACCACGGGTTGCGCGTGCAATCGCGGCAACAACTTCGTTTGCAACCGGGCGACGCCGTGGAAGTCGTGGGTTTCCCCATTCGCGGCGACAATTCACCGATGCTCGAAGACGCGAATTTCCGGCCACTCGCCATCACCGCCTCTCCCGCGCCCGCGCCGCTCACGAACAAACTTCAGGCACTCGAACACGACGCCGACCTAGTGCAACTTTCCGCCACGCTCAAGGACATCCGTCACGCGCTCGACAGTGCCACCCTCGCGCTGGATTGGATGGACGGCACGAACCGCGAATCCGTGCTCGCCGATGTGCAGTTGGTCGAAAATGCCCAACTCCCCACCGATTGGCAGGTCGGCAGCCGCGTGCGGGTGACGGGCATCGCCAATATCACGCGGCTCAAGGGCTACGCCATCACCGGCGTCGTCCAACCGCAATCGCAGTCGCTGCAAATTCACCTGCGCACTTTTGCCGACCTGCAATTGTTGCAAGCCCCGCCATGGTGGACGCCGCGTAAAATCTCTTTGCTCGCCGCCGCTATCGCCGTCACCTCGCTGCTCGTGGCGAGCGCCGTCGTCGCCGCCGCTCGCCGCCGCGTGCGCGAACAAAAAGCCCGTCGCGCGCTCGCCGAAGCCGAGTTCGCCGCCATTCTCCACGAGCGCAATCGCATCGCGCGCGAAATCCACGACACGCTCGCGCAAGGGCTGGGCGCCATTTCCATGCAGCTCGAACTCGTCAAACATACCCCCGCACCCGATACCGCCGCCACGCATCTCGCCACCGCGCACCGCCTCGTCCGTAGCAGCCTCGCTGACGCGCGCGCCTCCATTTGGAATATGCGCTCACAAGTCCTCGAGACTGGCGACCTCGCCACCGCGCTCGCCGACATTCTCCATCAACTCACCGACGGCACGGAGGTCAAAGGTGAATTCAAAACCGTCGGCACGCCGCGCCGCCTGTCGCCGCTGTTGGAAAATAATTTTCTGCGCATCGGTCAGGAAGCAATCACCAATGCCACGAAACACGCGGCGGCCAAAACCATTTCGGTCACGCTGGATTTTTCCGGCAAACAAACGCGTCTCACCATTGGCGACGACGGCGTGGGCTTCGATGCCTCGCGTCCGCCCAAGAGCGCGGGCGGTTTCGGCTTGGTCGGCTTGCGCGAGCGCGCGGCCGAGATTTCTGCCGACCTGCAACTGGCGAGCGCGTCCGGCCACGGCACGACCGTCACCCTCACGCGGCCAGACGAAGGGAATACCATGGTTCCCTTGCATTCCTCGCCCCGTCCCTAGCGGCCAGTTAGGTTTCTTCCGTTTGCTTTCCGCGCGGCACGTTTGGATACTGCGCGCATGGCAGACGAAATTTTTCTCGGCATCGAAGGCGGTGGCACACGCACGGTCGCGCTGCTGGCGAACGCTAGCGGTGAATTGCTCCAGCGCGTGGAGGCTGGCCCGGCCAACTTGCGGTTGCTCACGGACGCGCAGTTGCGGAAACATTTCCGCGCGCTCGCCCAAAAATTTCCGCGTCCCACCGCGCTTGGCATCGGCCTCGCAGGTGTCCGCACGGAGGCTGACCGGCAAAGAATTATTTCCGCTGCCGCCAGAATCTGGCCGCGCATTCCCTGCGTGGCGACGGATGATTTGGAAACCGCACTCGCCGCAACTTCCAACTTCCAACTTCCAACTTCCAACTCCCGAATCTTGGTTTTGAGCGGAACCGGCTCGTGCTGTTTTGGACGTGACGCGCGTGGGCGCACGGCGAAAGCGGGCGGCTGGGGACACATTCTCGGCGACGGCGGCAGTGGATTTGAAATGGCAATGAGCGCACTCAGGGCCGTCATCGCGGAGTTCGATCGCACGGGTAAATTGCCCAAGCTCGGGCAAAACTTTTTGCGCGCGTTGCAACTCAACGAACCGAACCAATTCATCGCGTGGGCGCAGGCGGCGGGCAAAGACGCGGTGGCCGCGCTCGCGGTGGAAGTGTTTGCCGCCAACGCATGCGGCGACCGGCTGGCGCGCGCAGTTTTGTCGCTCTCGGCTAACTGTTTGGTGGCGGAAGCGAACGCGTGTGCGCGGCAATTGGCACGGCATGGCGAGCGGGTGGATTTTATTTTCGCGGGCAGCAATCTGCTCAAGCAGCCGCAGTTCGCCAAACTCGTGAGCGCGCGTTTAAAAAAACTTTGGCCGCGCGCCGTGGTCACGCCGCTCGCGCGCGAGAGTGCGTGTGGGGCGGTGGAATTAGGCAACAAGCAAAGTCTAAAGTCCAAAGTCCAAAGTCCAAAGTCGGCTATTCAGAGTGTCGCCGAATTAGCGTTGCCGATGCTCTCGCCGACGGAGTTGCGGCATCCGCGCTCGCGCAAGCTGGACAAGCTCACGACGCAGCAGGGGATTGAGCTGATGTTGAGCGAGGACGAGACAATTCCGGCGGCATTGCGCGCGGAGCGGAAACAAATTGCGCGGGCGGTGAATTGGATTGCGGAGGCGTTCAATCGTGGCGGGAAACTTTTTTATATTGGCGCCGGGACGAGCGGGCGGTTGGGAATTTTGGACGCGAGCGAATGTCCGCCGACGTTTCGCACACCGCCGGAGTTGGTGCAAGGCATCATTGCAGGCGGTCAGCGGGCGATTTGGCAGGCAGTCGAGGGCGCGGAAGACGATGCAACGGGCGGCGCGAGCGCGATGGCATTTCGCGGCGTGACGCGGCGCGATGTGGTGGTGGGCATCGCGGCTAGCGGGCGGACGCCGTTCGTGTTGGGCGCGCTCACTGAAGCGAGACGGCGCGGAGCAAAAACGGTTTTGCTGTGCTTCAATCCGCACGTTCACGGCGAGAAGATTTCGCGTGGGCATCTGGTCATTGCGCCGGAGATTGGCCCGGAAATTTTGACCGGCTCCACGCGGCTTAAGGCCGGCACGGCGACGAAGTTGGTGCTGAACATTTTCACAACGCTGGCGATGGTGCGGCTCGGCAAAGTGGTGAGCAACTTGATGGTGGATGTGAAGCCGAGCAATGTGAAGTTACGCGCGCGCGCCGTCCGCATCGTGCGCGAACTCACGGGCGCAGACGCGGCGATGGCGCAGCGGGCGTTGGAGAAATCTGGCTGGGTGGTGAAGGCGGCGTTGCGACGGCTCGAAGTTGCGTCCCGCCGCACAGCAGGTAGATTGACGCCATGAAAATTTTGCTGCGCACGGTTTCTGGAGTTTTTCTCGCCGCTCTGTTTGCGGGCTGCGTGTCGTCGCCGAAAATTAATTGGGACGCGCGCGTCGGGAATTTCACCCACGACCAAGCGGTTATCGAACTCGGTCCGCCTGACCGCGAATCGCCGCTGACCGACGGTTCGTTGGTCGCGGAGTGGTTGCTGGCGCGTGGCGGCTCACACACTTATGTTTCGCCGGGTTACGAGGTATGGACGCCGCGCGGTTATTTGCCGGGTGGGCCGACTTACGCGGACACGGTGGCGCTGCCGGATTATTTCATCCGGCTGACGTTCGGCGCGGACGGGCAGTTGCGGACGTGGAAAAAATTCGCACGGTGAACTCGGTGATTTTTTCCGTGCAAGCCGACGGGAATTGAGCCAACACTTTCGCCGTCCCCACGAAAACCAAAACCTAATCCACCATGAAAAAATTCATCCTCACGTTTGCGTTCATCGCTTGCGCCAGCACGACGCTGTTCGCAGCGGAAGCCAAGAGTTATCAAGTCACCGGCCCGGTGCTGGAAGTCACCGCCACGAGCATCACGGTGCAAAATAAGGACAATGAAAAATGGCAGGTCGCCAGTGACGCCGCGACAACGGGCAAAGCTAAAGTCGGCGACAAGGTGACTATCAAATATCAGATGGTCGCTAAAGATGTCGAAGTGAAGACGGACAAAAAGGCAGACAAGAAATAATTGTCGCGCGCGAAAAAAGCAAAAGCCGCCCGGAGTTTTTCCGGGCGGCTTTTTTTGTTGGGTGATGAATCAGTATTGCTGCGTGGCTTCGAGTTCTTCGATGGGCTTCACGAATTGATCGCTGGTGAGTTCGGTTTTGAAGCGCGCGTCGTCGGCGACGAGGGCTTTGGTGACAATGTGCCAAGTGGCGGTGGTCTTCGCGGCGAGTTCGGGAATGGGGGCGATGGTCACGGTGCGCCCGTCGGCGGTGACGGCGGACGAGCCGCTGCCGGAAACAAATTCCTGCGACTCGGGCAACGTGCAGGTGAGTTTCACGTTCGCGTCCGGCGCGCTGCCTTGGTTGGTGACTTTGATTTCGTAGTTAATTTCTTTGCCAACTTCGATGGGGTCTTCGAGGTCTACCACTTCTAGGAGAATGGCGGGGATGCCTTTGGCTTTGGTGTCACACTGAGTTTGCGCGGCAAGATTGTTTGCGCCAATAGCAGTGGCGTTAAAGGCGAGACCTTCGGGCGCGCGCGCGATGAAGGAGGCGCAGACTTGTTTGCCGCTGCCGGGCGTGAGCGCGCCGACCGGCCAGACGATGCAGCCGTTGACGTTCGTGCCGTCGTCGGTCGCGCCGATGGCTTGCGCGCCAGCGGGAATCGGCAATGAGACGTTCACATCGGACGCGGTTGCGCCGCCGGGATTTTTCGCGGTGAGGCAGACTTCAAAGCGTTTGCCGAGCAGAACTTCACCGCGCGCTTCGCACTCCAGCGCGAGCGCGGCTTCGGCACCCAAATCTTCCACAAGAAAATTGCTGCACGGCTTGGGCGTGATGCAGCGGTAGCGGCGACCGTGCGAACTGAAATCAAATTGCAACGCCTCGATGGGATTTTTGCCGACCCACACGACGTCAATCAGCGCGATGGGTTTGCCTTGATGGCGCGTGGACATGAAGGGGAAGCGCGTGCCTTTTGGAAATTGCACGGGCTGGATTTCGGCGGTGGCGGCGGCGTGGCGCAGGTCGTCCACGTCGGCGGGGCAGTGCGCTTGGTCGAGGACGGATTTCAAATCGTCGCGCATGGCATCGCTGGTGAGCAACTCGCGCAAGGACTCCGGCGTGGTGCGCGGCGG
>JBJOPC010000298.1:0-3327 GCA_046050965.1 Verrucomicrobiota bacterium
CCTCGGCAATCATCGGAATCTTGATGCCCGCGCCCATCATGCAGATGCCCGTGAGCCGCGCGCCGGTCTTGTTCGGCGTGCGGTCGGCGTTGAGCAGCAGGCGGTCGCCTTCCGCGATGTGGCCGATGGTGTCGGTCAACGCACCGAGCTTGGCGGCGAGCTGTTTCAACAACCACAACTCCTCGTTCGTCTGCCGCGACGACGCGATGATGGCCGCCGAACCCTGCGGAATTTTCTTCAACCGCCCGGCGATCTCGCCCAGCGCGACCGACCAAGTCGTCTTCTCGCGGTCGCCGTCGGCGACTTTGCGGCGCACGTCGGTCAACCGCAGCGCGCTGTGAATCCATTTGTAATTCAACCGACCGTGATCGCACATCCACGGGCCGTTCACGGCGTCGTTGTCGCGCGGCGTGTAGCGGTAAATCTTTTCTTCGCGTGAGCTGATGAGGACGTTGCAGCCCGTCGCACAGCTCGTGCAGACGCTTTTGGTCTCCTTCAAGAACCACACGCGCATCTGGAAACGAAAATCTTTCGACGTGAGCGCGCCGACGGGGCAGATGTCCACCGTGTTGAGCGTGTAGTTGTTGTCGAACGGCAGGCCGGGGAAAGTCGCAATCGTGTTGTAGCTACCACGATTCACGATACCCAGTGCGTCATCGCCCGCAACATCCTTCGTGAACCGGATACAGCGCGTGCAAAGAATGCAGCGCTCGGCATCGAGCATGATGCGCGGTCCGAGATCAACGGCCTTGGGCTTGTGAACCTTCGCTTCGACGAAGCGACTCGCGCTCTGGCCGTAGTCCACGGAATATTCCTGGAGCTTGCATTCGCCAGCTTGATCGCAGATCGGACAATCAAGCGGATGATTGATGAGGAGTGATTCGAGCACGCCTTCGCGCATCTGCTTCACGCCCGGAGTGCTCGTGTAAATTTCCATGCCCGGCGAAATCGGCGTGGCGCAACCGATGGCCGGACGCGGCGACTTCGCGATTTTCGGCGTGCCGTCGGCATTCATCACCGGCTTACGATCCGGCCCGAGCGCGGGCGTGCCGAACTCGACGAGGCACATGCGGCAGTTTCCTGCGACCGGCAGCTTCGGATGATAGCAATAATGCGGGACATCTTTTTTCGCGATGTCGCACGCCTGCAGCATCGTGGTGGGCGCGAGCTTGCCCTGCCAATCCGGCGTGAGCTTCGGCACTTCGACTTCGCGTCCGTCCACCTTCACCTTGATCTTTTCGATCGCGGGCGGTGCGAGCTTCGTTGTTTCCTGTGTGGTCACAAACTAAATTCTTTCAATTCACCGCAGAGACGCGGAGACGCAGAGGAATCAATAAAATTGTTCGCGATGCGTTTAATTCCATTCTTCAAGACCGGGACGTTAAAATTGATCAGCAATCCAAGCGTCAGGCCGGAAAGTTTGAGATACGTCAACAACTGCGCCTCGTGAATCGGCAGCAAATGTTCCACGGTCTTCAATTCTAAAATAATTTTCTCTTCAACCACCAAGTCGAGCCGATAACCACAATCCAAATTGACGCTTTTGTATTTTACCGACAGCGGCTTTTGGCGTTCAAAGCGAATCCCGCGCTGCGACAACTCGAAGCAAAGACATTCTTCATAAGCGGATTCGAGTAGCCCCGGCCCAAGCTGCCGGTGAATTTCAATGCAAGCACCGATCACTTGTTCGGTGATTTCATTAAAACTCTGCGTCTCTGCGTCTCTGCGGTTCATTAAATTCAGTGGGCGGTGGCGGCCAATTCTTTTTTGCCAGTGGCGGCTTCCTTCGCGCGACGTTCTTCATCAGCTGCGCCTTTGGCTACAAATTCATCTTTGAACTTCGCGACAAAACTTTGCACGGGCCATGAGCAGGCTTCGCCGAACGCACAGATCGTCTTACCGCCGGGAATGTTGTCGGCGATCTTCACGAGATAATCCGCGTCGCCCTTGCGGCCTTCGCCGTGTGTGAGACGATGGAGCGTCTTGCTCATCCAGAGCGAACCTTCGCGGCAGGGCGTGCATTGGCCGCAGCTTTCGTGCGCGTAAAACTCGGAGAGATTCGCCAGTGCGCCGACGATGTCCACGCTGTCATCAATCACGATGATCGCGCTCGAACCGCTCATCGTTCCGGCTTGCTGGAGCGAATCGAAATCATACGGCAGATCGAGCATGTCGGTTTCAACCTCCACGTCTTTGCCTTCGACCTTGCGCTTGAGTTTGAACTTCTCGCCCGCCTTCAAAACTTTTGAGGACGAGCCACCGGGGATGACCGCTTTAAGTTTTCTTCCATCAAGCAAGCCGCCGCCGAACGCGGGGTCATTGATGAGCTGGCCGATGGTGGCTTTGCCGACTTCAATCTCGTAATAGCCGGGGCGTTTCACCTGACCGCTCAAGCTCACGATGCGCGTGCCGGTGTTGTTCGGTGTGCCGAGTTTTGCAAATTCCGCGCCGCCCATCGTGACGATGTGCTTCACGTTGCAGAGCGTCTCCACGTTGTTGACGATGGTCGGGCACATGTAGAGGCCGAGCACGGCGGGAAAATACGGCGGCTTGATGCGCGGATAGGGCCGCTTGCCTTCGAGTGATTCGATCAGGCCGGTTTCCTCGCCGCAGATGTAAGCACCCGCGCCGCGATGGACGTGAATCTCCAAATCGTAACCGCTGCCGAGAATGTTCTTGCCGAGGAAGTTTTTCGCGCGCGCTTCTTTCAACGCCGCGTTCAGCAGCTTCGCGCCCTTGGGCATTTCGCCGCGAATGTAGATGTAGGCGAGCTTCACGTCGTTCGCGAAGCACGAGATGATCATGCCCTCGATGAGTTGATGCGGATCTTTGTGGATGATCTGGCGATCCTTGAACGTGCCCGGCTCGGATTCGTCGGCGTTGCAGATGAGATAAATCGGCTTGCCGCTGCGGCGATCAACAAAGCTCCACTTCAAGCCGCACGAAAATC
The DNA here is from genome assembly GCA_046050965.1 of Verrucomicrobiota bacterium. Taxonomy (GTDB): domain Bacteria; phylum Verrucomicrobiota; class Verrucomicrobiia; order Limisphaerales; family JAFMIX01; genus JAFMIX01. The sequence goes on from JBJOPC010000298.1 coordinate 2,951, forward strand.
CCGCGCCACCGCGACCGCGCAGGCCGGAGAGCTTCACATCGTCACGAATCTGTTCCTGCGGCGAGGCTTTTTTGCCGTCGGGCAAATCCTTGGGCTGGATGGCGAGCGCCTTCTTGAGCGCGTCGTAGCCGCCATGCCGCAGATAGCATTCGATGTCGGGCGTGTAACCCGGTTCATCGGCGTGCTTCAGGATCAATTTGAACTCTTGCGGCATATCAGTTTCTTGACTCCGAAAGGGAAATATCTAGGCTATGCCACACGTCGGTTTGCCCGATGGTGTAACGGTAGCACAGCAGACTCTGAATCTGTTTGTCATGGTTCAAATCCATGTCGGGCAACCATCCTTCCCAAGTTTTGCAGACAGGATTAACAGAATT
>JBJOPC010000299.1:0-6336 GCA_046050965.1 Verrucomicrobiota bacterium
CACGATTTTTTCGCCGGCGACCGTCGGGTAAGTTGCCACGCGCAAATCGCTCGGGGCATTCACCGCCGCGCGGTCAATGCGCCCGTCTTGCGGCATGGACTCCTGATACGTCTTCAACTGCGCGAGAAATTTAATGCGCCCGAAAACGCGCCCGACGACTTCGATGGAAAAGTTTTGGCGGGCGTCATCAAGCCGTCGAGCCGGAACGCGACCGTGCAACCGCCCGCGTCCATCTGCAGATGAATATCGCTCGCGCCCGCGCAGGCGGCTTGATGAATGAGTTCCTCGACGAGTTGCGGCGCAGCGATGGTTTCCGGGCTGGTGAAGGCGGCGTTCATGGGCGGATTCGCGGCGAAACTAACACCGAAATAGAAGCGCGCAAAAAAATCGCCCCTGCCGCGCTAATTCTCCGAGATAAAACCACTTTACCGCATATTCTCGGTGTTAAGTCGCAGGCTGAAAGCGCCACCTCAACTCGTCGAAAGAATTAAATCAAAAAATCCGTTGACGATTTTAGAAACGCCTGCTAAAAAACAAACCGTCACCGGCTCCGTAACTAATTCAACAACCATATATGAAAAGAAATTCCAACCTGTTTGTGGTGAGCGCTAGCTGCGCCGCCGTCGGTCTCTTGCTCTCTGCGAACGTGTTCGCTTCCGAGCTGTCCGTTCAAACCGCGCAAGCTGTCTCGTCCGCCAAGGCTGAACAACGCGCTGAACTTGCCAAATCGCTCGTCAACCGTGCTATTTCTGGCACTCCGGCTGATACCCTCGCGGTCGTCAGCGCAGTGGCCAAGTCCACTCCCGAAGTCGCCCCCATCGTCGCCGTTGCTGCGGCCACGGCTCAACCGGCTCAAATCGGTGCGATTACCAAAGCAGCCGTGACTGCGGCTCCTGCTCAAGCCTCCCAAATCGTCGCCGCTCTCTGCGAAAAGTTCCCGACCAGCTCCTCGCTCGTGGTGCTTTCCGCTACTGAAGCCGCTCCCGCTACTGGCAAAGAAATTGTGGCTGCTGCCCGTTCTGCCACGGTTATCGGCAACACTCTGAAAGTTGCTTCTGCGGCAACTCCGGCTGTTAATTCCCCGATGCCCGCTCCTTCCGTTGGTGCTCCCTTCACCACCGTCACTGGCGGCGTGGTGGAAAAGAGCCGCACGGACACGTCCATCGTGACGCCCGGAGGTGGTCGCACCGATTACTCCGGTATGTAATTTGAAAGTTTCAAAACCAAACCCGCTCTGCAAAGAGCGGGTTTTTTTGTTGGCTAAATTGAGCCGGCGAATCAACCAATTTCGTCTGCCCGGATGCAAGCAACCTTACGATTCTGAAAGCTGACCAAAGCAGGAATACTCGCTTGGCAAGCCGACACCGCGAAGCGACAGCGTGGATGAAACGCGCAACCGCTAGGCGGGTTCAACGGCGACGGCGGATCGCCCGCGAGAATGACGCGCTGCCGCTTGGCTTCGCGCACCGGGTCGGGAATCGGCACCGCGCTCACCAGTGCTTTGGTGTAGGGATGCAGCGGCGTCTCGAATACCGCAGTCGCTTCGCCCAACTCGACGATTTTGCCGAGATACATCACCGCAATGCGGTCGGAAATATGACGCACCACCGAAAGGTCGTGCGAAATAAAAATCAACGTCAGCCCCATCTCGCGGGATAACTTGGCGAGCAGGTTGATAATTTGCGCCTGAATGGAAACATCCAGCGCGCTGACCGGCTCATCGGCGATGATTAACTTCGGTTCGACCGCCAACGCGCGGGCGATAGCGATACGCTGACGTTGGCCGCCGGAAAATTCATGCGGATACTTTTTTACAAAGCGCGGCGAGAGTCCGACTTTTCCCATCAGCGCGGCAACGCGCGCGGGCATTTCACCCGCAGCAACTTTTTTATGCGCGCCAATGGCTTCCGCCAGCGTGTCAAACACCGTCATGCGTGGATTGAGCGACGCATACGGGTCTTGGAAAATCATCTGAAAATCCGCCCGCGCCTCGCGCAGCTCGTTGCCGTGAAGTTCTGTGAGATTTTTTCCGGCCAACACCACCGCGCCAGCAGTCGGCGGGATGAGCTGGAGAATCGTGCGACCCAGCGTGGACTTGCCGCAGCCGGATTCGCCGACGAGGCCGAGGACTTCGCCCTGCCGCAACGTGAACGACACGCCATCCACTGCGCGCACCGTGCCGACTTGGCGACGAAAAATAACGCCGCGCTCCACCGGGAAGTGTGTCTTGATGTTTTGCAGTTGGAGAAAGTTTTCAGCCATCGTCGTGCGCGGATTGAACACGGACGGCGCGCGAACTAACAGAACTTTTTTACGACCATTCAGCGGGAAATCGCGTTGACCGTGCGCTGCAATCTGCGATGCTGCGCGCGTCTCGAATTCAGAAAAGTTGTTGTTGTCCATGTCTGCCAAGCTCTCCAGATTTTTTACTGCCCTGTTGCTCGGAGTTTGCGCACTCACGGCCTCAGCGTTTCCGATTAACACCGTCTCCGCACTGCACGTCACGAACACGCCCGCGAATTTTCTCCTCGCGATTGACCTCACGAATTCTCCCGCCACGACCTACAGCCGCAGCGAAATTCACGTCGAGTCCACGGTTTATTTTGAGACCGCCAATCCCGCGCTCACCAGTTACGACTACGAGGTGAAGTTCCGCCTGCTGAATCAAGCAGGCGCGCCCGTTCTCATCGCTGCGCCGGGCGGACTGTTTGGCATTGGCAACGAATACGTCGTGGCGGACACCGTCGTTTTGCCAGAGGGCGGCGGTGCGCCGGTGCTGCATACGGCGCGGGATTATTCTGTCGCCCTGCGCCCGCTCACTCGGCTCGATGCGTCCGACCGTTACCACGTTGAAATGACCCTCACCAAGCGCGTTACCGGCAGTGGCAATCCTTTCGCCGCCACGGGCAATCCCGGCAACACCGCGCCGCAGCAATATTACCATTTCACCAACACCATCCCGTCCGGCGACGCCGCGAAAAATGTCATCGCCGAAGTGCGCGCCGTAAATTGGAGCCGCGTCACCGCCTGCAAAACCGTCGCGAACCAACAGCAATTCAGCGCGAACGTGGATTACCGCCTCGTCAGCTTCGACAATCCCAACGGCCTCTACGAAAGCTCGTCCGTGGACACCACGCTCACGCTCGAACTGCACGACGCCGTCAGCGGCGACCTCGTCCCGCTCGTCAGCGGCAGCGTCTCCAACTTCACCGCCGTCGTGCCGAACCACGATAATTTATTTGGCTCGCCCGCCACACAACCGAGCGTCACCGACAGTTCGCGGGAAATTTTCTTCGAGCCGAGCAACGTGCTCGACGCCGTTCACCACACCTACACCGCCACCGTCCGCATCAGCCACGGCGAGCCGCCGAACATTTTGCCGGTCGCTGGCAACACCGTGTCCGGCGACCCCGCGCGTTTGCTGCACTTGAGCGGCAACTTGAATTTCGGCCCCGTCGCCACGCGCATGACGGACATGAGTTTCGGCTCTGGCTCCACGCTGCTTTCGCCGCCGGTCATCAACACGTTTCTCACTGTCGCCGCCAACGGCGCGTTCGTGATCAACCATCCCACGCACATCGTCGCCGGCGGGCTCGTTGGCGTGGACGTGAACTCCACTGGCGACGCCACCGTCACCAGCGGCGCGATGAATCTCAACGCCCCCATTCCCGACGGCGGCACGAACCACAACATCGTTTTTGTGCGCGGCAGCATTTCGCTGAACAGCAGCGGCGCAACCAGCACCAACCTACTCGCGTTTTTTCCCACCGGCCTCGGTTACCGCTTCGACACCAACGCCGATTCGCTCATCAGCTTTGCGCTCTTCCCCGGCAACTCTCCGCTCGATGGCGACCTCGCGCCCAGCGGCACGCCGACCGTCAGCGCGAACATTTTCATCTGCGAAGAATCCAAGCCGCTTTGGTTCAACACCGCCGACGTGCGCTGGTATCCGGCGCTCGGCGAATTCCGGTTCGCGCCGCTCAATGTCACCTACGTTCGCGCGCGGCAAATTGGCTTGCTCGCGGTCGAAGCCGCTTCGCCCACCGCGCACGACGCCATCAAACTTTCCAACGAACTTTTGTTCGGCGCGGTCAACGGCTTTGCGCCCGGCAGCGAAATCATCTGCCACGCGGGCAGCCACGGTGAATCGCTCTTGAGCGCGAACCTCACGCTCGGCCCCGGCATTTTTGCCGCGCATTTTCCAGTCGGCTTTGACGTGTGGTTCACCAACGGCGTGATGCAGATTGCCGACGATTTGATTGTCACGAGCAACAGCGTGCTCAACGGCGTGACGAACGTGCTGGGCCTCTACTCGCGCAACTGTGCCGACGCGAACACCAACTGCGCGGTGTCCGGCGCGGCGCAATTCAGCCTGCTCGATTTCGTCGCCGCCGGGCAGCAGCTTCATATCACGCGCGACGGCGGACTGGTCGGCGACGGCGCGTTGCAGCACGACAGCGCGGGCATCGTCAAGACCATCAAGTCGGGCGTCACCGCCACGCCCGCCACGCCGGTGCATCGCGTGACGGATGAATTCAGCACGGCGCGTTTCTGCATGGCCGGTTCGTTTCTGCGCGGCGATGACGGCGACGGCAACGGCTTCAACGCGCCCGGCCAACTTTTGTTCTCCGGCGTCTCGGCGAACAACTGGAACCACTGCGACCGCGTTGGCTCGCTGGGTTACGCGGACGGCTTCGGCGATTACGCCGGATTTAATTTGCGCGCGCTCGCGTCACAGCACGGCGTCAGCGTCATCGCCGGTGCGCCGACCAACCCGTATCCGCTCAACGCGCGTTCCAAATATTATCTGCGCGGCGGCGGCGTGAGCGGCATCCACGAAGCGCAGTTCAACACCGTGCAACTCCAGTCCGGCGGTGTGACGTATCCGTTCAGCTTTTCGCTCTTCAGCCTCGCGTATCTCGACAGCGACAACACGGATTCACGCACGGCGGGCAACCTCCACATCCCCGGCGTGGCGGGCGGCGGCGATCCCGGCTTCGATCTCGCATTCGACAAATTGCAACTCACCTGCAACGGCGGTCTTGGCGAAGTTGCGCTCGGCGGCGCGTCGCTCGGTGCCACGAATCACCTCGCGTATTGGAACAGCGACGTCATCGCGCAAGGTTTGAAATTCATCACGCCCGACGTGTGCAATCCCAGTTCCGCGTTGCTCGTGCTCGGCGTGGCAGCGGACTGCGCGCTGCTCGACAAAAAAATTTACGGCGAACTTGGCTTCCTCACCGACGGCAATCTCACCACGACCAACGACGGCTTCACTTCGTTCCTGCAACTGCCGAACAACTTCGCCATCCACGGCCAGGCGTCCGGCGGCGATTACAATTTCATTCCCGGTCACCCCGGCTATTTGAACAACGCTCGCGAACTACCCGGCGGCGCGGCCACGGGCTTCCTCGATATTCCCGGTTCGCTCGACGTGGCGTTCTTTGAAAATCTCGCCGTCAATTTGCACACGCAAGCGCGCACGAACGCCAACGCCCCGCTCTACCTCATGGCCGCCCTGCCCGACGCCGACGACGCCCAACGCGGGTTCGCCGCCGGAATGTCGCTCGGCGATTTCCGTGCGACCACGCCGCACGCCACGCGTGACTGGCTGGCGGGTATCCATTTTGATTACCCGCTCAAGTGGAGCGACACCAAGCGCGCGTTCCGTTCCAGCGCGCCGCAAAATAATTCCTTCCTCGTCCTCGACGCACAACACGAAGTCAAAGCGCTCGACGCTAAAAATGCCGAGCTGACGTTCGGCATCAAGTCCGAGGGTTTGCCGCAACTCGACGTCGTGAACCTCGTCGCTGACGCGACCGGCATCGGCGCGAAAGTGCAAAACGCCATCGGCTCCGTCGCCAACGCCGCCATCAAAGAAGGTCTTGCGCAGTTCGACGACATTTTGAATCCGCTCGCGTCTGCGATTCTGTCCAAGCCCGTCGGCGCGCTCTGCGACCCGGTGAGCGACAAACTTTACGACGACCTTGCCGCCGCGCCGTCGTTCAACTGGAATTCCACCATCACGCTGCGCTGCAAGGGCGGTTTTGGCGTTGGCAGCACGAATGTTTTTTCGCAGTTGCAGAATCTCGCGGCGGATTTGCCCGGCGAGGGCAATCTCCCCGCCGACCTCGCCGCGCGCCTCGACAAAATCAGCAGCGGCCTGAACCATCTCAACGGCGTGGTGGACGACTCCGCCAAAATCATCGCGCTCGCGCAGCAACTTATCTCGCTCATCCCCGGCGTGGCGATTCCGCCGGACGTGCTCGCCGCGCCGGTCGCGCAAGTGGAACAACTCCGCAACGAAATCCACGCGCAGGTCGCCGACCTCAATTC
>JBJOPC010000300.1:0-7810 GCA_046050965.1 Verrucomicrobiota bacterium
AACACCTTCTTGCAGACGTTTTACTACGACGCTGCGCCGCCCGTCGCTGACTTCGCTGCGCCCGCCACGAATCTCGCCGCCATCAGCAACACGACGTATCAAGTCATCGTGCGCGCCGACAACAGTGCAACCGCGCTCGAATACAACATCACCGACGGCGACGCAGGCAACGACGACGCCAGCACCGGCCAGAACAACGGCAACGGCACGAACGCGCTGGGGCAATTGAAATTTATTTCCGTCGCGCCCGTCACGCCCACGACTTCGCTCAACACGGCTTACTCCAACTTGCCCGTGGAGTTCCGCTTCAACTACGTCGGTGTGCCGACGAACGGCAACGCGACCATCACCGTGCGCGTGAAGGAAGCCACGACACAAATCCTCACCAACCGCTACACCACGCTCACACGCACGTTCGCCACCGCCGCGCCCGGCCAGTTCATCCACGTGAGCGACCCCGTCAGCGACGGCCTCACGCTCACCCTCGCGACGAACGACACGTTCACCATCAACGCGTGTTTTTCGCAGGCGCTCGCGGGCGCCGGCAACATTGATTACTTCAGCATTTTTGCGAACGGAGTTCTGCTGCCGCGCCGCGACGCCTTCAGCTCCCCGCTCTACGTCATCAACCCCGCCGACCCGAGTTGCGGCCCGGGCTTGCGGAAAATTTCCTGCGACTGGACCGGCTCCGCGCTCGGCACGAACGTCATCCAGATTTTTTACACGAACAACGTCACGCTCTCCGACGTGCGCACGGTCAACGTCGTGCGCCCCGTGGATTTGAACCTCGACACCGACGGCGACGGTGTCCCGGACTGGCAGGAAATTATCGCTGGCACAAACCCCAACGACGCGAACTCTGTCCTCCGCATCACCGCGCTGGATAACGGTCATCGCCGCGTCGTCTGGTCGAGCGTGCCGAACATGAATTATCAAGTGCTGTTCACCACGAACGTCGGCCAAAGTTTTCAACCGCTCGGCGCGGTCGTCTACGCGAGCACCGACTCCACGTCCTACACCGACATCGAAACCAATTCGCCGAATAAATTTTACCGCATCCAAGTCGTGCCATGAAATCAAAGCTGAAAGCTGAAATCCGGAAAGTTGAAATCACCGCGAACGCAGCCGCCTTTCTGCTTTCTGCTTTCTGCTTTCTGCTTTCCCCCTCGCCTGCCTCCGCCGTGCTGGTCAACGGCTGGCACATTCCCGACAACACCGCCGACCTCGGCTTCACGATGCGGAATCCGGAGTTTGAGTTCAGCACCACGAACACGGTCATGGTTTATTCCGGCATCCAGAAATTCAACAACAGCTTCGGCACGGCGAATCAAACCGGCGGCTGGCTCGTGTTCAAGGGCGCAAATGCCGCATCGTGGAACAGCAACGCGCTCGCGTTCCATCTGGACTCCGGCCAGAACCAATTTTGGAAAGCGTCGTTCAGCACTGCCGCGTTCGGCACGAACGAAGTCATCCAATATTTTCTCTACCTCACCTTCGACGGCGTGAACAGCGTCACCAACACTTACCTCTACGCGCCCAACGGCCTCGGCGATCGCGGTGGTGCGACGACGGCAGTGTTTGCGACGGCGGTGGCGAATCCCTACACGGTTCGCAACCGCCCCGCGTGGGTTTATCACGGCGGCAATCGCGCCATCAATCCCGGCGTGGACGCAAGTCACAGCGACGTGGATATCTCCGTGAAGTCCGGTTACCTCGGCAAGGATTCCAGCAGCAGTTCCCGTTACGCCGACAACGCCCGCATCTATTTCACCACCGACGGCTCCACGCCCGTTGGCTCGCTCGGTTTCGCCAGCAACACCACGCAAGTCGTCACAATGGCCTTCGACCACACCGAGAATGACGCCAGCCAAGCGGGCAACGCGATGTGGTGGCGCGGCACGGTCAGCAACGTCGCGCAGTTCGCCACGCTCAAATACAAAATCGGCCTCTGGCATAGCGCGAACAACGAAGAAAAATTCGCCGACTACAATGCCAGCACGAACAACAACGTTTTCTCCGTTACGCTCGGCACGGTGGGCGATCCCGCGCTGTCCATCAACGGCCTCAACGGCGATTACACGACGACGCATTGTTTCGTGGATGAAGTCGCGGGCGTCACTTTTCCGCTGACAATTTTATTTTCGCCGAACACGGCGAACGTCACGAACGTGGAAATTTTTTCCAACGTCAACCGCCGCGACCGCGCGACGGCGGACGCCAACGGCGATGGCATCGAGGACGGCATCGTCAATCCGGACGGCAACGGCATCGTGGCAGGCGACGACAGCAATTACTACAAAGCTTACGCCATGTTGCCCAGCGGCACGGCGGGGCAATACACGTTCACGCTCAACGCGCAAAAGACCGGCGCGTATCGGCTCACCGCGCGCTACCGCGTCGTCGGCAGCACGAATTGGATTTGGTATTCCAGCAACGGCCGTCGCGACCACGCCGTCGTCGTCACGCCCAAACGCGCGCGCGACATCATCCTCTACGAACTCAACACGCTCACGGTCGAGTCGCAAGGCACCGGCACGAACGACCGCAGCACGTTCACGGATTTGTATGACGGTCCGAACGCGCGCAGTTACAACGCCACCAACGCGAAGTTCAATTTGAACTACGTCACCAACCTTGGCGTGAACTGGCTGTGGTTCCAACCGATTCATCCAGGGGGAATTTCCGGACGCGAAACTGACCCGTCCACCGGCCAGCCTTACGAAGTCGGCAGCCCGTATTCCGTGAAAAATTTCTTCGAGGTGAATCCGCTCATGGGCAAAGACAACACCCGCGCGGGCGCGATGCAGGAGTTCACCAACTTCGTTGCCGCTGCCGACAGCGCAGGTGTGAACGTGATGCTCGATGCCGCGTTCAACCACACCGCATTCGACTGCGAACTCGCGGCGAGCGGCGTTTATTATTTCAAGACCAACGCCGCCGCCACCGACGAAATCCGCAACAGCGAGGCGCGTTTTTATTCCCGCACCGACGCCTACGACCAACGCGCGTCCAGCACCGGCAACATCGCCGCCGCGCCCGACCGCTACGACTTCGGCAAATGGAACGACGTGAAGGATGTCTACTTCGGTCGTTACGCCGCGCTGTGGGCAAACTCGTCCTCGACCGGCGCGCACCAGAACGAAGGCGATTGGTTCGACACGACCATCGGCAGCGAAAATTCCGCCGGCACGGGCAACGGTCACTTCGACACCATCACGCAAAACACTTGGCGCTACTTCGCCGACTACGTTTTGTTCTGGCTTGATAAAACCGGTTGCACCAATGGCACACCTGCGAATTTAACCACGCGCGGCATTGACGGTTTGCGCGCCGACTTCGGCCAAGGTCTGCCGCCGCAGTGCTGGGAATACATCATCAACAAAACGCGCGCGCGCAAATGGGATTTTGTTTTCATGAGCGAATCGCTCGACGGCGGCGCGGTCACATATCGCTCCGCGCGCCACTTCGATATGCTCAACGAGAACATCGTCTTCGCGTTCAAGTCCGCCGCCAACGCGATGGATTTGCGCAGCGTCTTCGAGGGACGCCGCACGAGTTACGGCCAAGGTCTCGTGCTGCTCAACACCACCTCGCACGACGAGGAAAGTTACGCCGACCCCTATCAAGCGCTCATTCGCTACGCCGCTGGCGCGACGATTGACGGCGCGCCGATGGTTTTCTACGGGCAGGAACTCGGCGTCTCGACCACGTTCGGTTTTGATCGCTACGAAGTGAACTTCGGCAAGAACGTGCCGCACTTTAAAAAATTCAACTCGCTCCAACCCGTGTTGTATCCGGGCAACCGCACTTACGGACTCGATCAACTTTACCCCGTCTATGCGGGCATCAATCAAGCGCGCCAGTTCAGCCGTGCGCTGCGGAGTTCCAGCCGCTACTTCCTCGACCAGACCGGCGGCGGCGGCGGCGGCGCGAACGCGAATGTTTTTTCCGTCGCCAAATACGAGACCGCCAACGCCTCGCCCAATTCCGCCGACGTGGTGTTCGCGTTCGCCAACTTGCAGCGCGACGCCGTTTCGAGCGGCAACTTCAACGTCGCCATCACGCAGAACGGCGCGAATCTGTTCGGCATCAAAACCAACCGCACTTACAACGTGAAGAACATCGCCGCCTACACTGCGCTCGACGCGAATCGCCGCAACGTCTGGCAATGGGGCGCAGGCCGCACCGGCATGGACGTGCTCGCGAACGGCGTGTTCGTGTCGCTCAACGCCGTGCCGTCCGTGAACAGCGGCTGGGCTACGAATCCGTTTGAGGCGCAGTATCTGAAACTTTACGACGTGACCCCACCACCCACGCCCGCTGCGCCGAGCGCGCCTGCCGCTTACGTCGTCGGCACGAACGCGACGTTCGCGTGGAACGCGGTGAGCGATGCGGACGGCGGAATTTCCGGCTACCACATCGTCATCGGCACGAACGCGAGCGGCTCGAATATTTTCAACGGCACGGTAAGCGTGACGAACGCGGCGGTCGTCGGCAGTTACGGACAAACTTTGTTTGCGCGCGTGGCCGCCGTGAACAACGCCGGCATCGAGAGCGCGTTCAGCCCCGCCAGCGCGGCGTTACTCGTGCTCGACCCCGCTGCCGACAGCGACGGCGACGGTCGCAGCAACGCCAGCGAACTCGCGGCGGGAACCAATCCGCTGGACGCCAATTCTGTTTTCAAAGTGCTCAGCTTCACCGTCGCGCATCAACTCACGTGGTCGAGTGTCGTCGGCAAAACTTACACCGTGCTGGCGACCACGAATATTTTGAGCGGCTTCACCGCCGTGAGCAGCAACCTCACCGCCACCGCCGCGAACACCAGTTTCACCGACTCGACCGCTACGAACGCCACAAAGTTTTACCGAGTGCAAGTGCTGCCCTGATTTTTTACCCCTAATCTGCACTAATCTGCGCTGATAAATTCCCCATTAGCCTTTATCAGCGAGGATTAGCGGTTAATGGCTGAACTGAATCTGTCGGCTGACCTTCGCCAGACGTTTTTCCCAATCGCCTTTGTGCGCGAGCGGGTCGGCATCCGTGCCCCAAAGCTTCTTCACCATCTCACGCTGCGGCACGAACGGACATTTCGCCGACGGATTTTTGTGTGCGTCGTCGAGTTGGCGCAAGGCGAGCTGCGCGCCGGTCATCAACACGGGGCGATGCGGCTGGCCGAGTTGCGAATTCAACTTGCTCGCCGCATCGTCGAGCGCGCCCCAACGCTCGGCGTTGGTCGTGCCCCAGAGCGTCGGCTGCGTGTCGAGCGGTGCGAGATTCCAGAACGCGAGGCGGATTTGCCGCACGGACTTGACCGCGCCGCGCATCACGTCGCGGAAAACTCCTTCGAGCGTCGCGTTGATAATTGAATTCTGAAACTGCGCGTGCGCGAAGCGATGTGCGCCGCCGACTTCTGTGAAATCCTTGAAACGAATCGTCAGCGACATTTCGCGCGTCTGCAACTGCTCGCGCCGCAACTGCCCCACCAGCCGCGTGGCTTCGCTCAACGCGAACGTCAGCGCGGCTTCGTAGTCCGGCTCGTCGTAAGGCAGCGTGGTGTTGCTGGAAATCGTCGTGCGATCTTTTACCGTGAGCAGCAGCGGTTCGCTCCAGCGACCGTTTGCGAACAACCAGAGTTGCTGTCCCCAGATGCCAAACTTTTGTTTGAGCAGCATTGAAGGCAGCGCGGCGACGTGGCCGAACGTGAGCGCGCCGAGCGCGGCCAACGAACGTTGCCGGTTCTTGCCGATGCCCGACAACTCGCGCACAGAGTGGTCACGCAAAAAAACTTTTTCCTCACCCGCTGGAACTTCGAGGAAGCCCGGCTTGCCCGCGTCGGTCGCGAGCTTGGCGAGTTGCGACGAACTGCCCAAGCCTGCGGAGACGGGCAAGCCGACTTCGCGCAGCACTCGCGCACGGATTTCTTCGACATAATTTTCCGGCGTGGTGTCGCGCCAAACCGTTTGATCCATCGTGGTGAGGTCGAGAAAACCTTCGTCAATCGAAGTCGGCACGAGCGTGGGCGAATATTGTTCCAACACGCGAAACATCTCCGCCGAGAGCCGCCGATACTCGTCGTAATGCGGTTTGCACAACACGCCGCGCGGGCAAATCCGCGCCGCCTCGAAGCACGCCATGCCGGTCTTCACGCCGAACTTTTTCGCCGCGCGATTCGCCGCGATGACAATGCCATTGCCACGCCGCCCGCCGCCGACCCACACAGCGCGGCCTTCGAGCTTCCGGTCCAGCGCGATTTCGCAACTGGCAAAGAAGCTGTCGCCGTCCATGTGAAGGATGCGGTGCTGGATCATGTCGCACCGAGAACTTTAGCTGGCCGCGTTTCGCCGACAACCACACTAGTTGGAAATAGTTTTGGGGTTGGACGGTATTTGTCCGAGCGACTTGGCTAGGAAATTCACGTTACGGCGCGGAGTGGGTCGTGTATTTTCTCCCGCATGGCTGCTGAAGACGACATTATCGAATACCTGAAGGGCAATCCCGAAACTTTTTTTTCGCGCAAAGAAATCGCCAAGCGCGCCTGCCACCGCAGCGTCTTTGACGAAGACCCCCAGTGGTGCGTGCAACCTCTGCACCTGCTCGTCGAGCGCGGCGAAGTCGAGAAGAGCGACAGCGGCCACTACCGCATTCAGCAGACTGGCTACCAATCCAAAGCCAAAAAATACTGACCGCGCCCTGCCCGCTTCGCCGTGAGCTTTCCCTTCAACGCCTACTTTCTCGCGTTCGCGGCGGCACTCGCGGCGTCCGCGTTTTCGCTCCCGCTCTGGCGCGCGTGGTGTCGCCGCTCCGGCCTCGTGGACGACCCCGGCCAGCGCAAAATCCACCACTCGCCCGTCGCGCTCGCGGGCGGACTTGCGGTGTTGACCGGGTTGTTGCTGCCGCTGCTCGGCGGTTGGCTCGCGTTGAAATTAAATTGGTGCGCTGGAAAAATTTCTTTGCCCGCGTTGCATCATGGTTTTGAGCGGCGCGGCGTGGAACTCGCCGCCATCTTGCTCGGGGCGGTCGGCATGACCCTGCTCGGCTGGCTGGACGACAAATACGAACTGCGCGCGATGTGGAAATTCGCCGGCCAACTGCTCCTCGCGCTCGGCGTCGCGGCGGCGGGGGTGCGCGTCACGCTGTTCATTCACAGTGAAATTTTCAGCATCGCCGTCACCGTGCTGTGGCTGCTCACGCTCGTGAACGCGCTCAACTTCATGGACAACATGAACGGCCTGTGCGCGGGACTCGGCGTGATGGGCGCGACGTTTTTCGGCGTGCGGGCGGCGATGGACGGGCAATACCTCGTCGCACTGCTGGCGTTGCTGACGAGCGGCGCGCTACTGGGTTTTTTGCCATTCAACTTTCCGCGCGCCACCGCGTTTCTCGGCGACGCCGGTAGCCACCTCGTTGGCTACTTGCTCGCGGTGATGGCGATTCTCCCGCATTTTTACACACGCACTAATCCGCATCCGTTCGCAGTGTTCACGCCGTTGCTCGTGCTGGTCGTGCCGCTCGCAGATTTGCTGTGCGTCGTCGGGCTGCGACTGCGCGCGGGCAAACCGTTTTATCTCGGCGACACCAATCACCTCTCGCACCGGCTCGTGCGCGGCGGCCTCACGCCCGTGCGCGCGGTGCTGGTCATCTGGCTGCTCGCGGCACTCGGCGGCGCATTGGCGCTCGCGCTTTAAGCGATGCCTGCCCAAAAGTAAAACTCCGCCGTGGTTCACACGGCGGAGTTTCGTTTGAAACTGCTTTGGCTTACGCGCGTGCGTGGCGGCGGTAGAGGACGAGGCCGGTCATCGCCGCGCCGATG
>JBJOPC010000301.1:0-2557 GCA_046050965.1 Verrucomicrobiota bacterium
CTGCCGATACCACGCGACACCGCTGGGCAGGAATGCGCCTGAGCCGCCGGTTTTGTTTGTCTCGGCGAACGGTCCGGCGATGCTCCAGTCGTGCGGGAGCGTGACGGTTTGCCATTTGGAATCGTCGAAGTTCGGTTGCTCCGCACCGGGGGCGTCGCCTTGGAAAAATTTCCAACCTTCAAGAAGCGGCGCACCCTCACGGGCGTGGAGTTGCGTGGCGAGCACGGTAAGTGCGAGCGCGGCAAAAAGTTTTTTTAGCGGGTGCATGGGAATATTGAGTCCTGCGATGGACGCGGGGCGCAACGAAAAGTTTCAACCCAAGTTGGCTACTTCACAATGCGCGTCTCGGTGGGCCAAAGGTAGCCGGGGTCTTGCGCATCGCGCGTCGCGCCGAGAATGGCGTCGAAGACCATGCCGGAATCCACCGCCCACAGCGTGAGTGTGTGCAAGCCGGGCGCGGCGACGTTGATTGTGGCAGTGGACAGCGCGGCATTACGGATGACGTTTTGCCCCCACGTCGGCGAGCGTTCGTCGCCGTCGCCGAGGAGTTCTACGATTTGCGGCGGGGCGTCGTCGAGTGCGAGGGCGAAGCGCGGATGCTGATTTGCCTGCACGGAAAAGGTGGGCAGGCAACGCACCGTGAACGTCCACTCGCCGGGCGAGCGCAGCCACATCTGGTAGCGCAGCGCGGGTTGCGTGGCGGCGACTTTCTCCGGCGTGGCGGGCGTGGGCACGGGCGCGGTGACGGGATTGAGCGCGAGGGCTTGGCCGTGGTAGCCGAGGCCGTTGGCCGTTTCCCAATTGGCAAATTTGCCGGGAATTTTTTCGCGCGCGCTGGTGGCGTTCATGACGATGTGGAAATTATCTTCGATGAAATCAGCAGCGAGAACGTTGGTGTCGCCGGGATTGTGCAAGTCGTAGAGCGCGAGATTAGTCACGCCGGAATATTCGACGGTGAACGCGCCGGTGACGGATGGTGCTTGTGGCGCGTGCGCCCAATCCACGTCCACGGTCACGCGAGCGTCGTTGGTGCCGGCGCGCGTGGAAAATTTTAACCAAGCGTTCGTGCTAGTAATCGTCCAAAGGCCAAACTGTCGCCCTTGATTGAACACATCCACGAACGTCGGGCGGCGCAGATAAGCGTTGAACTGCGGCAGCACGCGCGGGTCGAGGTAGTTGGTGTCGCCGCTCGGCACAGTGCGGTTGCCATCAGCGGTGAAGCTCAACTGCTGGCCGATGGACGGGTTGGGAATTTCCACGCCGGGCATCGCGCTGGAACCTTGTTTGTTCGGCGAGGTGAACATCATGCCGTGCCACTTGCCACCCGCGAGGGCGTTGTATTTTTCCGTGAGCGCGGCGATGGAATCATGCGCGGCGACGGCTTCGGCATGAACGGCAGCGGTGGAATCGCGCCCGCGTGCGGCATGCAACTGCGCTTTGTAAAGCAGCATGGCCTTCGCATTCGCCGCGCCCGCAGCGGTGACGGGGTAGCCGACGAGTTGGAAATACGCAGCGGCTTGCGCGGCGGAAATTTTCTGCGCGAGCGCAGTCTCGCGGGCAAGCAACGCGCGCCACTCGGTCAGGTGCGCGTCCGCCTCGTCGCCGTTCATCACGGGCGAGAAAATCATTTTCTGATACGGCCCGAGGCGCGGATGAAAGCCCAGATGCTCCGGCTTGCGCTGGAAATTCAGCCGGTAATATTCCGTGAGGACGGCGGCGATTTCTGCCGAGTTTTCTCCGCCGAAATTCTGCGCGGCGAATTCCTGCAACGAGTCATTCACATTCTGCGCGTTCCAGCGATGCGGTTGCCACGCAAGTTTCAGAAAGAAATCCGTGGCGAACTCGGCAGGCTTGAGATCGCCCACGTTCAGCACCCAGAGATTGCTCGCGCCGTAGTCGTAAGCCTTGGCCATCTCCTCGCGGATGAGCGCGGGCGGTGTGGATTCCAGCCAGAGATAATCGCACGGCGCGCCCCAATACGAGACGTGGTAATACACGCCCGCGCCACCGCTGCGTTGCCGTTCGGCGTCGCTGGAGAACTGCCGGATGTAACCGTAGTTATCGTCCGGCCAGACGAGCGTGATGTCTTCGGGGATGTTTGGGTCTTGGCGATAGAGCGCGAGGACTTCTTTGTAGGGACAGAAGATTTGCGGCACAAGCGCGACGTTGGTGTTGACGTGGCGCGCGAGCAATTCACGTTGGTCGGCGATAATCTGGTGCAAGCGCGCTGCCTGTTCCTCGCGCGAGCCACCGCCGGGCATCGCGCCGTCGTGGATGCCGCGCATTCCCATCGTGAACACATTTTCGAACTTGGCATTTTCGCGCACGCGTTCCTCCCAGTAGTGCAACACGCCGTCGCGGTTCACCACATAATTATATTCACCGTAAGTATTCGTGCTCCACTCGCTCACGTTGTTGCGCAGCATCTGCTCGCAATGCGACGCACCCATCACGATGCCGTAATGGTCGGCCACTTCTTTGTTTTCCGCGAACTGGTTGAACGCTTTCGTGCCGTGATGCATCGCCGGCCAGATGAAATTCCCGCGCAAGCGCAACA
>JBJOPC010000302.1:0-4278 GCA_046050965.1 Verrucomicrobiota bacterium
TCGCGGAAAAATATGAAGCGCGGCTGCTGAACATTCCGCACTCCGGCTTGAGCGCCGCGCGCAACGTCGGCATGGACGCCGCCACCGGCGAAATCATCGCCTACACCGACGACGACGCGCGTCCCGACCCGCACTGGCTGCAATTTCTCGCGCACACTTTCGTCACCACGGACTACGCCGCCGTCGGTGGGCCGAACATTCCGCCGCCCGCGCGCGACGCCCTCGCTTACTGCGTCGCCCACGCGCCCGGCGGGCCGGTGCACGTCCTCACGAGCGACCGCGATGCCGAGCACATTCCCGGTTGCAATATGGCGTTTCGCAAAACCGTTTTGCAAAGTCTCGGCGGCTTCGACGCGCAGTTCCGCGTCGCGGGCGACGACGTTGACCTCTGCTGGCGGCTCACCGACAGCGGCTACAAAATCGGTTTCAATCCCGGCGCGATGGTCTGGCATCACCGCCGCCAAACCATCGGCACTTATTGGAAACAGCAATCCGGCTACGGCAAAGCCGAGGCGTTGCTCGAGCGCAAGTGGCCCGCGAAATACAACGCCGCCGGACAACCGCGCTGGCACGGGCGCATCTACGGCGCGGGCGGCAAATCCATTTTGAGCTTCGGCAAATCGCGCATCTACCACGGCACTTGGGGCAGCGCGCTGTTTCAATCCATCTACGAACCCGCGCCGAGCAATTTCTGGGCGCTCGCGCGGATGCCCGAATGGTATCTCGTCGTGCTGAAACTCGGCATCCTCGCGTCGCTGGAAATTTTGTGGCCGCCGCTCATGTGGGTTTGGCCGCTGTTCGCGCTGGCGATTTTGATTCCCGTCATCCAATCGCTGATGAACGCGCAGAAAGTTTCCGTGGAATTTCCCGCGCAACGCCTGCTCATCGCGTTCCTGCATTTGATCCAACCGCTCGCGCGCCTGCGTGGCCGCGTGAAGTTCGGCCTCGCGCCGTGGCGTCCGCGACGGCTGCGCGGGTTTGCGATTCCCGGCTGGCGCACGTTCACGCTCTGGAGCGAACGCTGGCGCTCGCCCAACGAATGGCTCATGTCCATCGAGACGCCGCTGGAAGCCGACGGCGTGAGCGTGTTTCGCGGCGGCGATTATGATCGCTGGGATTTGGAGATTCGCGGCGGCGTTCTCGGCTCGGTGCGTTCGCGGATGCTCGTCGAAGATCACGGCGCGAACAAACAACTCGTGCGCGTGAAAATCTGGCCGCACTGGCATCGCGGCGCATTTTATCTGCTCGCGGTGAACATTCTCGTCACGCTCGGCGCATGGCACAGCGAGGCGTTCAAGGCCGTGTTCGTCTTCGGCGGCATCGCGTTGTTTTATTTGCTCGCGACCATTGCCGAATGGGCTGCCGCCACCAAAGTCCTCCTCGCCGCCCTGCGCCTCGTGCAGAAAAAAGGCGAACAAAATTTCGCCGCCGCCGCTGTGCTGACGGACGCCGCCGCGCCACAAACCGTGACCGCACCTTGAACCCGCCGCGATGAGCGTCATCCCGCTGAACTACGTCACCCGCGCCCTGCGCTACGTCCTGCCGCACAAACGGCTCGCGGTGAACTCCGCCATCCTTTCGCTCCTCACCATCGTCGTCTCGCTCGCGCTGCCGTGGCCGCTCGCCGTCGTCATTGACAACGCGCTTGGCGACAAACCGCTGCCGTTTTGGGCCGCGCCCTTCGCCGGTTCGCTCGCGGGCAGCGCGGGCGGGCTGATTCTTTTCGCCGTGCTAGCCAGCCTCACGCTACAACTCATCAACAGCGCGCTCCACATCGCCGCCGAGTTCGTGAACACGAAAATTGACCAGCACATCACGCTCGATCTCCGCAGCCAGGTTTTTCTGCACGCGCAAAAAATGTCCCTCGCGTTCCACGACCAGCGCCGTTCGGGAATGTTGGTCTACATGATCAACAGCCAGGGCGACGCCGCCGCCGGACTCGTCCGCACCGTGCCGATGCTCGCCGAAGCCGCGCTCACGCTGTTCGGGATGTTTTGGATTTGTTCCAAGCTCGACCCCGTGCTCGCGCTCGTCTCGCTGTCCGTCGTGCCGTTCCTGTATTTGTCCGTCGGCTATTACTCCACGAAAATCCAAGATCGCCTCGCGCGCGTTCGCGGACTCGAATCCGATTCGCTCTCCATCATCCACGAAGCCTTCGCCATGATGCGCGTCATCGTCGCGTTCGGTCGCGAAGACCACGAATACAAACGCTTCCGCGACCAGACCACGCTCGCCGTCAACGAGCGAGTGAAAATCACCGTGCGCCAGACCATCTTCTCGCTCGTTGTGAATTTCACCACCGCCATCGGCACGGCCATCGTGCTCGACCTCGGCGCACAACACGTCCTCGAAGCCAAGCGCCTGCACTACCCGCCCGGCTCGCTCACCGTCGGCGAACTCATGGTCATCCTTGCCTACCTCGCGCAGTTTTACAAACCGCTCGAGCAAATCAGCTTCACCATCGGCTCGCTGCAAGACCGCTTCGTGAATCTCCGCGCGTTGTTCACGCTGCTCGACACGCAGCCCGACATCGCCGACGCACCCGGCGCAAAAGAAATTTCCCGCGCTCGCGGCGGCGTGAAATTTGAGCGCGTCAACTTCAGCTACGCCGGACGCACCGACACGCTGAAAAATATTTCCTTCGAGGCCAGCCCCGGCCAAGTCATCGGCATCGTCGGCCCGACTGGCGCGGGCAAGAGCACACTCGTCAGCCTCATCCCGCGCTACTACGACCCGAAGCACGGCGACGGGCGCATCCTCATTGACGGCGTGGATTCGCACGACCTCACGCTCAAATCCCTGCGCGCGCAAATCAGCATCGTGCTGCAAGAGCCGCTGCTTTTCTCCGGCAGCATCAAGGAAAACATCCGCTACGGACGCCTCGAAGCCACCGACGACGAAGTCATCGCCGCCGCCAAAGCTGCGAACGCGCACGACTTCATCGAACGTCTCCCGCAAAAATACGACACGCAACTCGGCGAACGCGGCGCGCAGATTTCCGGCGGCGAACGCCAGCGCATCTCCGTTGCGCGGGCGTTTCTGAAAGACGCGCCGATTCTCATTCTCGACGAGCCGACTTCCTCTGTTGATTCCAAGACCGAAGCCGTCATTCTCGAGGCGCTCGAACGTCTCATGGTCGGTCGCACGACCTTCATGATTGCGCATCGCCTCTCCACGCTGAAACACGCCGACCAAGTTCTCGTCATCAACCACGGCGAACTCGTCGAACACGGCACGCAAGCCGAACTCATCACCGCGAACGGACTCTACAAGCAACTCTACGACGCCCAAATCGCCGCCGTCCGCCAAAGCAAACTCGCCACCGCCACCGCGCAATCGGTATGAACATTTCGCGCAAACCGAAAATTGTTTTGCTCGGCTTCTTGAGTCATTTCCCCGTCGCGGGCGTGGCGTGGCAAACAGTGCATTACCTCATCGGCCTGCAAAAACTCGGCTGCGAAGTTTTCTACGTCGAGGCCCACGGTTGCACGCCCAGCAAGCTCATGCGCGACGGCCAAGACGACGGCCCAGCGCGCGCTGCCGAATACATCGCCGACATCATGGCACGCTTCGGCCTGCAAAATAACTGGGCCTACCACGCCATCTACGACTCCCGCTGGTTCGGCATGACCGAGTCGCAGCTCAAGCACCTTTACCGCGACGCCGCGCTCATCATCAATCTCCACGGCAGCCATCTACCGACGGAAGAACTGACCGCCACGAATCGCCTCGTGTTTCTCGAAACCGACCCTGTGGATTTGCAGATCGAAATTTTCAACGGCAAAAAAGAGGCGCTCGATTATCTCCAGCCCCACTGCGCGTTTTTCACGTTCGGCGAAAACCTCGGCGCGCCCGACTGCCTTGTGCCGAAGCCGTCGCAGTTTAAATTTATTCCCACGCGTCAGCCGGTCGTGATGGAATTTTGGGAGCACCATGGCCACGGCGTCGGCGAGGCGTTCACCACCATCGGCAACTGGCGGCAACCGTGGCGCGAAGTGCAGTTCAACGGCGAGACGCTGCGCTGGAGCAAACATTTCGAGTTCGAGAAATTCATTTCGCTGCCGCAAAAATTTCCGCAGCAGCCGTTTGAACTCGCGCTCTCCAGCTACAACGGCGATGACCAAAAAACTTTGGAGCAACACGGCTGGCGCGTGCGGCCCGGCCTCGAAGTTTCGCGCGACCTCGACCGCTACCGCGATTACATCGGCGGCTCGCGCGGCGAATTCACCGTCGCCAAGGAGCAGAACATCCGCCTGCGCAGCGGCTGGTTCAGCGACC
>JBJOPC010000303.1:0-14841 GCA_046050965.1 Verrucomicrobiota bacterium
TGCACCTCGCCCAAATGAAACCCGGACGCCCACGTTTTCTCCCGTTCGTCGTGCTACTCACCGGCCTTGGCTACTTCAGCTATTTCGTCTCGAAGATTATTTTTGTGGTGATTGGTGTGCCGCTGTTCCTGCTGCTCACGCCATGGCCGGACGCGCGCCAGCGGTTTTTCCAAAAAGTGCTGCATCGTTTCCTTGGATTTTTCACGCGCGTTTGGTTGCCACTGTTTCGCGTTTATCAAATCGTTGAAATTTCCGGACGCGAGCAACTCGACACCACGCGTCCGGTTATCCTCGTGGCGAATCATCGTGGTTTCATGGACGCCATCTTTCTGCTCGGCCTCTCGCCACGCACCGGTGCGGTCATCAAATCCAACCACGCCCGCCAGCCGATGTATCATCTGCTCGTCCGCTATTTTGATTTGGTGAGCGTGAACCGCCACTCGCTCGACGCCGTCGGCGCGGCGTTCGCGCGTTGCCGCGAAATGCTGGCGGCGCAAAAAAATCTGGTGATTTTTCCCGAAGGCACCCGCGCCCGCAGTGGACGCCTGCAACCGTTCAACCGCCTTGCCTTCGACCTCGCGCTAGCGGCCAACGTGCCGGTGCTGCCGGTGGTCATCCATTCCACCGAGCCGTTCATGGGAAAAATCTCCGGCAGTATTTTTCCGCGCCACGAGAATTTTTTCCGCATCCGTTTGCTCGACGCCGAACTGCCGCGCCCTGGCGAGAACGCCGCGCAACTCTGCGACCGCATCCACCGCCGCCTCGCGCAAGAACTCAAGCAACTCGACGCCGGAACTAGCTGGGACAACCAACCACCAAAGCCATGAACGCCCCCCAAATCTTTGAACTCGCCGACTTGCTGCCCGTGCTGCCGCACCGCGAACCGTTCCTGTTCGTGGATCGCGTGACCAAGCTCGTGCCGCACCAATCCATCGTAGCCGAGCGGCGACTGCGCGCGGACGAACCGCAGTTTGCCGGACATTTTCCCGGACGCCCCATCATGCCGGGTGTGCTCATTGCCGAAGCGTTGGCGCAGACGAGCGGGTTGTTGATCGGCTTGAGTGAAAAACTTTCGTCCACGACGTTGCCAGAAAAACCGAAGGCGTTTTTTCTCGCCGTGACTAATATCAAGTTCACCCACCCCGCCGTGCCGGGCGACGTGCTCGTGTTGCGCGCGACGAGCGACCGTCAATTCGCCGCGCTGCACCGCTTCAACGTGGAAGCCACCGTTGGCAGAAATCTTATCGCCACCGGCTCGCTGACGCTGGCGATGGTGGAAGAAAAGATTTAGGGCTAACCAAACTTTGGCTGACTGCGCCGCAGCTTCCGTCCCGTAGGGACGCTCAAAAATAGCCCGGCGTTTCAACGCCGGGAACGAGTCGGCGGCGCATGAGTTCCAAAGGAACGGCTGAAATTTTTACGCCAAACGTCAGCCGTCCCTGCGGGACTCGCACCCGTGCGGCCGCACCCCGGCGTTAAAACGCCGGGCTATTTTCAAATGTTCCTACGGAACAACTGCACCGCTGCCGTCGAAAACCAAGCTCGCCGCCAGTTCAACCCCGCGCAGGTTGTTCACGTTGCAGATTTTGGTTTCGTCGCCGAAACCGTTCGCGCGCGACAGCCCGGACAACACGCGCCCCGGCCCGACCTCAAACAACGTCAGGTTTTCCCTGCCGTGCAGTGATGCCATCGCGGCCTGCCAGCGCACGGGTTCGGTGAGGTTGCGCGCGAGCAAGTCGCGGATTTGCTGCGGGTCAGTTTCGGTCGCGGCGGTGAGGTTGAAAATCAGCGGCAACTTCGGCGCGTGAAATTCCACTGTCGCCAACCACGTCGCGAACTCTCGCTGCGCCTGTGCCATAAGTGGGCTGTGCCACGCTCCTGCCACGGCAAGACGACGGACTTGGCCGAGCTTGGCGGCAGCAACGAGCGTCGTGAAATTTTCCAGCGCAGCAATTTCTCCAGTGACGACGAGTTGGCCGGGCGCGTTGTCGTTGGCGAGCGTGAGTTGCGCGGCGGAAAAATTCTGGGCGAGTAATTCCAGCACAGCGTCGCGCTCGGTAGAAATGACCGCCGCCATGCCACCGATTACACGCGCGGCGGCGGCGTCCATGAGTTCGCCGCGCTTGGCCGCGATGTCCACGGCGGTCTCGGCACTGACGATGCCCGCCGCTGCGAGCGCAGAAATTTCACCGAGCGAATGGCCAAGCACGGTGTCCGCCGTGACGCCGCACGTCATGAGTTGCCACCAGTAGCCGAGCGAGACACAGACGAGCAGCGGTTGGAGATTTTTTGTGCGC
This sequence comes from Verrucomicrobiota bacterium, assembly GCA_046050965.1. Taxonomy (GTDB): domain Bacteria; phylum Verrucomicrobiota; class Verrucomicrobiia; order Limisphaerales; family JAFMIX01; genus JAFMIX01. The sequence goes on from JBJOPC010000303.1 coordinate 2,298, forward strand.
GTGAGCTCGCGGTCAGGGCCGCGCAGACAGATTTTCCCCAAGTCGCAGCCGGTGCGTTTGCTGGCGCGATGGATGAGCGTGCGGAAGTTTTCATCCGCCTTGAACAAATCGGCGGCCATGCCGATTTCCTGCGAGCCTTGGCCGGGAAAAAGTAAAACTTTCATGGCGCGTCACGCCGCCGTCGCGGTGAGTCCGCCGTCCACGACGATGGCCTGCCCCATGATGTAGGACGCCGCGTCCGACGCGAGGAACGTGACGACGGACGCGACTTCTTCCGGCTTGCCGAAACGTTTCTGAACGATGTGATCCAGGTTTTTTTGTTTGATCTGACGCGGCACTCGCGCGCTCATGTCGGTCTCGACGAAGCCGGGCACGACGGAATTGACGCGGATGTTTTTCCCGCCGAGTTCCGCCGCGAGCGCGCGGGTGAAGGCGAGCAGCGCGCCCTTGGACGCCGCGTAATTTGTCTGCCCCATCACGCCGACGAGGCCGGCGATGGACGCCACGTTGATGACCACGCCGCGCCGCGCGCCGAGCATCGGACGCGTGACGGCTTTGCACCAGCGATAGACGCCGTTGAGGTTCGTATCAATCACGCGGTTCCAATCTTCCGGCGGCATGAGCATGAGAAACGTGTCAGCGGTGATGCCCGCGTTGTTGACGAGCACGTCAATTTTTCCGGCGGCGGAAATAATTTTCTCCACGGCGGCGGTGATGGCATCACCGTCGGTCTGCGAGCATTGAATTGCCACGGCCTGCGTGGCGGCGGTGACTTGCACCGCGGCTTCGGCGTTCTGGTGAAACGTGAAAAAAACTTTCGCGCCCTGCGCGGCGAAGCGTTCGACGATGGCGCGGCCAATTCCGCGCGAACCACCAGTAACAACGACAACCTGACCTTCAAATTCACGGTTCATAAAATTATTCCAGCGCCTGATACCGCGACCAGATTTCCGGCGGCCATTCCTTGACGAGCTTATTCGTCGCCGCGTCCACCAGCGTCATTGCGGTTTGGCCGAATGCCATCGCGGTGCGAAATTTTTCGTGGATGAGGTAGTGGCTGAACACAAGTCGCCCTTCGTAAGCCGACTGCAGATTGTGCGTGGTGTAGAGGAGCAGCGGCATCCCGAACTTCACGGGCTTACGGTAGTGGCAGGTGTTTTCCACGACGGGCATGAACAGGTTCAGTTTCATCGCGTCAGCCACGGGCAACACTTCAAACATGATTTGCAAACGCCCTTGCTCGAACCAATGGAAGAAATTGGCGTTGTGAATCACGCCCATCATATCCGTCTCGTGGAACGCCGGCTCGATGGCGAGCTTGCGCTTGATGAGTCGGCCAGCAGTTGTAGGCGTGGGTTTGAACATACGCCGGGCGGATTACATTTCGTCGAGCTTCACGGTCAAACTTTTCGGCATAATGGGTGGCATGGAAATCGTCCGCACCACCGCGCCATCCGCCGTGCCAATGCGGAATTCCAAGCCAGAAAACGCAATTACCAGCGGCAGCAAACCCAGTGCGAGCGGCTGTTGCAACACGACGGAATCGCAGTGCGTCACAACTTCGCCCACCGCTTGGCCGTCGTGGAAAATTTTCGCGCCAGTCTTCAACGTCGTGCAACCCGCATCCGCTGCGAGGCCGATGAGTTTTTGCTGCAAGCCCGCCGCGCGACGTTCCTTGATGGCTGCGCTGCCGCTGAAACTTTCTTTTTCCAAATCAATCATCCACTGCAAACCGAGCGGCAACGGATCGTGCACGGCGACGCCTTCGCGGTAAATGTTGAAGAAGCGACCTTCGAGCCGCAACGCGTCGTGCGCGTCTGCGCCCACGAGCCGACCGCCACGCTCGGTGACTTCGGCGAGCAACGTATCGAACAGTTGCTCGGCAATCTTCACCGGCGCGATAATCAAATAACCAAACTCAGAAGTTTTGCCTGCGCGGATGAACCGCACCGGCGCGCCCGCGAACTGATAATTTTCAATCGAGAGATACGGCAGCCCGATGACATCCGCGCCGAAAATTTTCTTGGCAATTTCCCACGCGCGCACACCGTCGAGACTCAACACGACATGGTCGGCGGTTAAATCCTGTGCGGGCGAAGTGCCGTTGCTGGCGAGCAGCGCGTCGAATTGCGCGTCCGACAAAATACTTTCTGCGAGACAGACAAATTCTTGGTCGTTGTTCGCCACGAAAAAATCGGCGGCGAGATTTCCGGCGGCGTCCGCGAGGAACGTGTGCAGCACGCGACCGAAACGAATCTTCGGCACGTTGCCTGCGAGCAAGGCGTCCAGAAAATCAATGCCGGGCGTTTCCGGCAGCGTGAATGCGTGCAGAAACGAAACGTCCGCGAGCGCCGCCGCGTCGCGCACCGCACGGCACTCGGCCTGCACGTCGCCAAAGTGTGCGGCGATTTCCACGCCGTGACGTTCGCGGAAAATGGCGCCTGCCGCCGCGAGTTTGGATTTGAGCGGGGAAGTTCTCACGCGCGACCTCCTTGCGCCGCCTGCTGTTCTAGCACGAAATCCACAACGGTGTTGATGGAGCGCAGCACAGAAATATTTTCATCAGGGATTTTGATTTTGAAACACGTCTCCACGCACAAAACGATTTCGAGTGCGTCGAGCGAATCGAGACCCAGCCCGGAGCCGAGCAGCGAGACGTCTTCGTGCAAATCTTCGGGGACGTAGGGCAAATTCAAACGGCGAATGAGTTCTTCCTTAAAAGTCTGGATGACCTGTCGCCGCCGCGCGATGGTCTGCTGGATGGGTTCTGACATCGGATATTTCGTTGGTTCTTCTGGGCGCAGATGGTTGTCGCCCGCCGCGTGATTATCAAACGGAAACTTGCGGCGCGGCAAATTTTCTGACGACGGCTGCGCCCGCCAAACCGTGCGGCGTGGCAGCGAGTGCGAGAATAAAATCGTCCGGCAAAATCTCCGGCGAACTTAACGCCACCGCCAAATCCAGCAGCGGCTGCGCGCCTTCGAGCACACCGGTCGCGGCGGAAACGCTCACTAGCTTCTCGCCCCACGCGGGCGACAACGCTTCCGTTGCGCCGGAAAAAACCACTGCGCGGATTTGCTCGCGGCGGATGCCCGCTTGTGCCAACGCCGCTTCCGCCACTTCGTTCAGCGCAGCGGACGTGGAGTTTTTCGACACCGCGTTGACTACGCTGCAAATTTCCGCCAGCGGTTTTGCGCCGCGTGCGTGCGTTGCCGTTTCCAACATGAAGATGACTGCGCCTTCGCCCGGTGGATTTTCTGGCGAGATTTGTCCGGCGTGAAAATTATCCGCGAGGATGCGGTCGGAAAGTTCGTCCACCGCGCCACACAGCAGCGCGCTCGCGTGGCCGCAGCGCAACGCCGCGAGCGCCGGCTCCAGACCGAACAAGCCCGCCGCCGGGCCGGGATTCAGCGTGAGGTTGTGACCCGCGAGCATGAGCGTGCGGCAGACATTGCCCGCCACGCTGCTCGGCACGATGTAGGGAAACGCCGCGAGCTGCGCAACCTGATGGTCGTTGCCGAGGAACGACGTGAGAAATTCCGATTCCGCCCACGACGGTCCGGCGGCGAGGTTCAGAAAAATTCCCAACTCCGCGAGCGCCGCTGGTTTTTCCGGGAACTGCGCCGCACGAATCGCCAGCCGCGCCGCAACCGTCGCCCATTTGCTGGAGCGATCCAGTCCGCGCAAATTCAAACGCCGCTCGGACGCTTCCACGAACGCCTCGTCAATTTTCCCCGCGCGCAGCGGCGAAATTCCCGGCACGTTGACCATCGGTAAAATATTTTTCCCGCCGCGCCGCGCCGCGAGCAACGCGTCCAGCCCCACGCCCGCCGCCGTCACGACGCCGCAACTCGTGATGAAAATTTTCTCGTCCGCCGCCCTCAACTCCCAACTCCCAACTCCCAACTCCCAACTCCCCACGCGCAGCACCACGCTTGTGTTGTGACCGCCGAATGCCGAGTTGTTGCTCAAAAAAATCTGCGGCGACACCCACGCGCGCCCAGCATCCGGCACACAGTCAATCGCGCAGCCGTCGCGCGGCTCGGTGAAATTCGCCGTCGGCGGCAACACACCCGCCGCCGCGCAGACGATGGACGCAATCGCCTCCACCGCCCCCGCTGCGCCGAGACAATGCCCGACCATGGACTTCGTGGAACTGACCGGCAGCATCGCCGCGCGTTCGCCGAAAACTTTGCGGATGGCTTTGCACTCCGCTTTGTCGTTCGCCTCCGTGCCGGTGCCGTGCGCGTTGATGTAAGAAATCTGTTCTGGCAAAAGCCCGGCGTCTGCGAGCGCGCGACGCATTGCTTCGGACAAACCGCGTCCGCTCGGTTCTGGCGCAGAGCAATGATGCGCGTCGTTGCTCATGCCGGAGCCGAGAACCGTCGCGTAAGTTTGCGCGCCGCGTGACTGCGCGCACTCAGCAGATTCCAAAAAAACAAATGCCGCCGCCTCACCGAGATTCAGTCCGACGGGCTTGGAAAACGGCGCACACTTGCCGTCGCTTGTCGCCTTGAGGCCGTCAAAACCCGCAAGCGTGCTGACGGAAAAAGCATCCGCGCCGCCCGCCAGCGCGCAGTCGAGCATCCCGCAGCGGATTAAATCTGCCGCCAGCGCGATGGCCGCCGTGCTGGCGGAACACGCGGTCACCACCGTGGTGCAAAGCCCGCCGATGCCCAGTGTTTGCGCGAGAATTTGTGCGCCTGAAAAATAACGCTTCGCAAAAAGTTCCGCTGACGTGAGCTGCGGTTGACCGCGGATAACGCGCTCGTAATGTTGCTCGATGAGCAGCATCGGCCCGGAGCAGGTGGAGAAAATCAAACCCATGCGGCGACCAAATTTTTCCGGCTGCACCTGCGCCGCCGCCAACGCTTCGCGCGCCGCGACGAATGCCATGTGAACGTGGCGGTCGTGAATTTTTAATTCCGGCGGACAATTTGCATCCGCTACAAAATCATTTAACTGCCCGGCGAATTTTGCGCGCAGCCGCGCCGCGCGCGGGTTGGCGATGGGCGTGAGACAGCACGTTCCCTCAATAAATTTTCCACGCGCCGCCGCGAGGTCTGCGCCCGCGCTGGACAGAATTCCCAAACCGGTGATGACTACGTCGCGTCTCATGATTTCCAGCCGCGCCGCAAAACGGCGACGAAGTTGTAGCCGAAATCTGTGCTGGCAAGCGCAAGCACAAACTCCGGCGGCGCGGTCAGCGAACGGTCGTCGAGTTCTGCCAAACCCGTGCGCTGCGGCCAGAGTTCCGCGCCCGCCTCCAACGCGGCCAGCGCGGCGGCGAGACTTACGAGAATGGAGGCGGACTCGATGTAGCCGGTGTTGAACGTGGTCGTGACAAGCGGGAGTTGCGCTGAGCGCGCGCCGAAAATTTCTGCGCCGACGGACAAAACTTTTTCGTCCTGCACATTTCCCTGCGGCGCCCAGACGAGCAGACCGATTTGTTCCGCCGTCACGCCCGCGCGCGTGAGCGCGAGTTGCACGGCGTGACGCAAGCCGTCCGTGCCGAGATTCGCCGCGACAAAACCTTCGGCGTCTGTGCTCATGCCGTAGCCGAGGACTTCCGCGAAAACTTTCGCGCCGCGCGCCGTCGCGGACTCGGCAGTTTCCATGACGAGCATCGCCGCGCCATCGCCGAGAACTTTCTGTTTCGCAGACTTCAAGCGCAGGCGATAATCATTTTCTTCCGAGCCGGAAAAAAGAAAACCCATACCGTCATAGTTGTAGAAAGTTTGTCCATAAACTTCATCTGCCGCGCCTGCGAGCATCGCGCGCGCGCGCCCATCTGCCAGCGTGTCAAACGCGTAGGCCAAGCTCTGCAATCCCGCGTGCGGCCCGGCGGAGAGCGACGCGTTGACGCCCTTCAAATAAAGCTGCGACGACACCCAACCCGCAGTGGAGTTCGACGTGATATTGGAAAAACTCGGGATGTTCGCCGCGTAGTTTTCACTGCTGAACACGCTGTCCATGTGCCCCATTTCCGACGGGCCGTTGGCGACGCCCATGACCACGCCGATGTCATCGCCGTTGGCGGGCGTGATTTTCAAACCGGCGTTTTCGAGCGCGAGGCGGCCAGCGGCCACGGCGAATTTACTCAACGGGTTCAGCACGGAAAAATCCAGCCGCCGGTCAACTTGTGCGGCGGAAAAAACTGCGACTTGCCCCGCGCGTTGCGCAGTCTGCGTGGTCAGCGGAAAATTCGTGACGGGCGCAAGGCCGACCGTGCCGCGCCGCAACTCCGCGAGCAGCGCAGGAACGCCCAAGCCCAGCGCCGTGACCGCGCCAAGCCCGGTGATGACGACGCGCCTGCTGTTTTTTTCTCGTGCGGGAATCTTCACGTCCGCCTTGGCGATGACGACAGCGGCATTGTTACCACCGAACGCGTAGTTGGCGGAGATGAAGGCATCGTAAGATTTTTTGCGCGCGACATTCGGGACGTAGTCGAGGGTGCAGCCGGGACGCGGCTCGGTGAAGTTGAGCGTGGGTGGAATGAAATTGTCATTCATCGCCAGTAGTTGGCTCGTCGCTTCGAGAATGCCGGTCACGCCCATGCAATGACCGAAAAAAGATTTGGTAGAAACGACCGGCAGAGTTTGTTCGCCGAGAAATTTGGCGATGCCCTTCGTTTCCGCTTTGTCGTTGGCTTCCGTGCCGCTGCCGTGAGCATTGACACAGCCGAGGTCGGAAATTTTCAGCCCAGAGTCCGCGAGCGCGTTCGCCAACGTGCGCGCGACGCCGTGGCCGCGCGGGTCGGGCGTGGTGGGATGAAACGCATCGCTCGTGGTTGCATGGCCGACAAGTTTTCCCAGCACACGCGCGTCGCGCAGTTTTGCTTTCGCAGAATTTTCCACGACCCAGAAGCACGCGGCCTCGCCGATGTTCAGTCCGGGTGGGTTGGAGAATGGCGACATCCGCGTGGTGGAAGTCGCCTTGATGGCGTCGAAGCCGGAGACGTTCGCGACGCACAACGCGTCCGCCCCGCCGACGAGCACGGTGTCGTAGTAGCCGCGATGGATGAGCGTCTGCGCGAGACCGAGCGCGACGGTGGTGGACGAACACGCCGTGGTGACGACCCATGTTTCGCCGCCGATTTGCAACGCGCTGGCGAGGGCTTTGCCGAAGCCGTAGAGCTGCGCCTGTAAGTTCATCACCTCGTCGAATGGCCGCGAGCTGCGCCCGTGTTTCCAGGCGTATTCCGCCTCAGCAGACGCAAGCCCGCCGTTGCAAGTGCCGAGCACGAGCGCGATGTCGCGGCGAATTTTTCCGGCGCTGGGAGAAATTTTTGCATCCGCCAACGCGCGGCGCGCAGCGGCGAGGGCGTAACGCAAATACAAATCTTCGTATTCAATCAGCTCGGCGGCGGTGAGCCAGTCGGCGGCGTGGAAGTTTTTAATTTCGCCAAAAAGATTCGCGCGGAAATGTTGCGCGTCAAAACGTGAAACCGGTGCGAGGCCGTGCTGGCCGGTGCGGAGCGCGTGAAGCAGCGTCGCCGCGTCGTGGCCAATGGGGCTGAAGACGCCAAGGCCGGTGATGACGGCTTCGGGCTTAGGCTGGGCGGAAGAATGATTCATGTCGCGGCGGCGGCGCGGCAAATCCTTGTCGGCGACGCCGCGCGCTTCAAGCGCAAACGGTGAGGAGTTGGAGGGAGGACGATAAGACCATGCGACCATAGACGATGAGACTATGGGACTCGCGCCGCGTCGCCGCGAAAAGTCTCATAGTCTATAGTCTCATGGTCTGCCATTCCCGCCGCTCACGCGCAGGAGAATTTCTCCGGCGTTGATGGCTTGGTAGGAATTCGCGCCGTTGGGGACGGTCACGGCGGTGCTGCCGGTGGCGACGGTATCAGACTCATAATCTCGACCGCCGGGACGACGGCGAGTGACTTCCACGCTGATGTGGTGTTCGCCGGGTGGCACGGAATCCACGCTGAACGTGCCGTCGGGCTTCACGTTGAAATGGTAGCCACCGTTATCGCCGCTGCCCAGAACGCTGCCGTTGATGCGCAGCGCGGAAATATCTTCGGGCTGCACCTCGAAGCGCACTGTGCCGCGCACGACCGCGCCGGATTCGCCGAGCGTCACTTGCGTGGTCTTGCCCGCCTCGACCGTGACGGAGATTTTGTGACTGTGCGTCCAGGAATTCGCCGAGCTTTGCACGAGTCGGACGAGCGAGCCGGTTCCGGCGGGAATTTTTTCCAACGTGAACTTCCCTTGCTCATCCGTCTTGGCGCCCATGCCGCTACCACTGTCGTAATAAACATTTTTAAGATCGCTGGAATAACGGATGATCTCGCCCGCGAGCGGTTGGCCACCGACGCGCAACACGCCTTCGATGCGTCCGAACCCTTGCACCACCACCACGCCGGTCGCGCGCAGTTGCGCGATGGTGGTCGTGCCGAAACCGGCGTCGCCGGACGCCACCACCGTGCCGTCTTCCGGCGGCGAACTTAACGCGAACTTCCCTTGCTCGTCCGTGGTGGCGACGCGGGAGCCGGAGTTGCCATTAATTTTTCCGTTCCGCACCGATAGGCTATTGCCGCCCATTTCGGCGGGCGCAGCGGCCACGTTCATGCCGGGCAGCGGCGTGCCGTCGGGCAGCGTGACCGTGCCGCGCAACGCGGGACTGGCCTTGAGTCGCAGCGTCACTTGGATTTCGCCGTTCTGCGCGGCGGGCAACATCTGCGTCTCGTCCGCGTAATCGTCCGCGCCCGCGCGGATGGCGTTGGAATCTTCGCTCTGCAACTCCAGCGTGAACTGTCCGTTCACGTCGGCCTTTTCCTCGCCGCTGTTGCTGTTGTTGAAATAAAAATCTTTGCCCTCGTTGTAGGATTTTCCGAGGCCGACGCGGAACTTCGTCACGGGCTGACCGGTGGTGGCGTCCACGACGTAGCCATGCACTTTGGCACTTTTTTTCAGCACGACGACGTTCTCGGTGTCGGGGTTCAACAGCTTATCATTGCTATACAAATAGCCTTCCTTGCTGAAATCGAACTTTACCGGCCAAGCAGGCGCGCTGTCCCAACTGAACCGCCCTTGCGCGTCGGTCGTGGCGGAGAATTGCAACGCCTGTCCATTGTTCCAACCGAGGCTGGCGCGCACGCCTGCGAGCGGCGAACCCTGCTCGTCCTGCACGAGCGCGCGGAGGAAATGCGCGCCGCCGAGTTTGATGACGAGTTCGCTGGGCGGGTCGGTGACTTGCACGTTGCGCGAGTCGGGCGCGTAGCCTTTGGCGGTGACGGCGAGCGGTTGTTCGCCGACGTCGACTTTGGTCAGCGTGAACTGCCCGGCGGCGTCCGTCTTGGCGGTGCTGCGGTCGCTGCTGTATTGCTGGCCGAGTGAAACGGTGGCGTTGGGAATGGGCTGATTCACGTCGCCGAGAACGCGCCCGCTCAAGGTGAGGCCAGTTTTCAAAATGGTTTTGTAAGTTCCGGCGCGGAGTTTTTCTAACTCACTGCTGCTGCCGTCGAGGTGAATGCTTTCGGAGAGATAATCTTTGTGCGTCACTTGGAAGCCGAGCGAGCTTTTCAGTTCCACGGGAACTCCCTTCGCCTGCCAGCGTCCGTCCGCGCCCGTCATCAGCGGAGCTTGGCGCGAACGCGGGCTGTAATCCGGCTGCACCCCTTTCTTGTTCATCTCTTCGCTGCTAGTGTAGGAACGGTAGATATCCACGCGCGCGCCAGCAATGGGCGCGTCTGCCGGGTTCACGACTTGACCGCCGAGCGTGAGACCTTCGCCGAGTTTGAGGACGAAGGTTTGCGGCACGGTGTCGCCCGCTTTCAAATCCCAGCGCATTCGGCGCGCGCCGTAGTCGTCATGCGCCGCGCTGACTTCGAGCGTCGCGAGTTCGTCCGTGGGGAATTTCACATCGGCGGAACCGTCTTCGCCAGTCGTGAAACTTTGCACCAGCGGTTGGATTTGCGATAGTTTGTCCTGCGCCGTCACGCGCAGCTTCGCGCCGGTGACGGCGTAGCCATCCGGGCTTTGCACGAAAATTTTCACGAGACCTTTCAACTCCGGGTCGGGCATTTCGTCGCCGGTCAAATCATCGGCGCGTTCACCCGCACGCGCGGGGTCGAGCGTGAGCGCGAGCACGAGCAGCGAGGGTCGCGTCATGGCGCTGGCGAACTCGATTTGCGCGACGGGTTTTTGCGGCTGCGGGTTCGGCACGGTGAGCCGGTAGAAACGCAGGCTGCGATCTTTGCGCGTGGGATGCTCGGCGTGCCACGCGACTTTGGTGAGCGGGTTGGGCAGACGCACGGGTTGTTCGTAGCGTTTGCGCGACCAATCGCGGAGGTCGGTGTCGTAGCCAATGGCGCTGCGTTGCGCGGAGCCGTCGGCGTAATGCCACACGACGTCGGCAAATTTTTCGCCGGGCGTGGGGCTGCTGAACCGCGTGCCGCCGAGCAAATGCAGGCAACCGAGTTTGCCCGCGCCGGTCGCAGCGGTGAGCGGGATGAGGACGGATTCGCGGTGAAGAATTTTTTGTTCGTCGCGGCTGGCGAGGCCTTGCATCGAAAGCGCACCTTGCAGCCAGAATTCAATGCCGCCGTAGACTTGCGTGCCGGTGGGCAAACTTTTGAGCGCGTCATCAAGCTGACCGAGGTTGCTCTCCTCCGGCAACAGATACGGCACGAGCGAGACGGGAATGACGGGCGGCAATTCCGACGCCGGTCGCGGCGCGGCAAGCTCCGGCGCGGCGACCACTTCCGGTGCAGGCGTGGGTTTCGCTGTGACTTTGGCGACGACGGGTGCGGGCGAAATTTGGTGCGGACGCCACGCGCGCCAACCGAGCCACGCGCACAGCAGCACGACCACGAGGCAAAATACAACAACGACTTTAGAGACGGGCGGTTCGTTATTCATAAACTTCGCGGGAGATGGCGGGGGACGGGCGAGAATCTAGGCGAACTGCCGTGCGGCTGTCCAACGAAACTCGGCGGGGAGGGAGACTATAGACCATGGACTATGAGACTTTTCGCGGCGTGTCCGTCTTTGTCCATAGTCTCATGGTCTATCGTCCCATAGTCTGTCCCCCTGTTTTGAAACTTTGTTTCCGCCGGGCGTTACTGCTAATTTTTCCGCCGTGGACCTCGCCGACAATTTCAATTCCATCCAGCAACGCATCGCCGCTGCTTGCGCGCGCGTGGGGCGCGAGGTGGGCAGCGTGACGTTGCTGGCCGTTTCCAAAACGCAGCCGCCGGAAGCCATCGGCGCGCTGGCAGAGTGCGGGCAATGGTTGTTCGGCGAAAACAAAGTGCAGGAGGCGCGGGCGAAGATTCCGCTCTGCGCCGGCAAGTTGCGCTGGCATTTCATCGGGCATTTGCAGTCGAACAAATGCCGCGAGGCCGTGGAATATTTTTCCATGATTCAAAGCGTGGACAGCCTCGCGCTCGCACAGGAAATCAACCGCCGTTGCGAGCAAGCCGCCAAGACGATGCCCGTGCTGCTGGAGGTGAACGTGGCGGGCGAGGCGAGCAAGTTCGGCTACGCGCCGGAGCGGTTGCTGGCGGAACTCGCGGAACTAAATGCACTGCCTCGACTGGAGCTTCACGGGCTGATGGCGATTCCGCCGTTCAATCCCATCGCGGAAAAATCGCGCAGTTATTTTCGTTTCCTGCGCGAGTTGAAAGAACGCGCCGAACAAAAACTCGGCGCACCCCTGCCCGTCTTGAGCATGGGCATGAGCCACGATTTAGAAATCGCCATTGAAGAAGGGGCGACGCTGGTGCGCGTCGGCACGGCACTGTTCGGCACCCGGCGGACCACCACCGCCACCAAGTCTGACGCGCCCGACGGCGAATAAACTTTTTCCGCGCCCGGCAAACTTTTATCTTTCGCGCATGGCTTTGAATCTCGGTGACCAAATCAGTTTGCACATCCACGACATCGCGTTCGGCGGCGAGGGCGTGGCACGGGTGGAAGTGTCGAGAGTTGAAAGCCGAGAGTCGAAGGCCGAAACTGCCGCACCGCTCGATCCTCGACCCTCGACCCTCGACTCCCTCGTCGTCTTCGTCCCGTTCGTCAACGTCGGCGAAACAGTGGAAGCGGAAATCATCGAGCTGCACAAAAATTATGCGCGCGCGAAATTGCTGCGCGTCGTCACGCCCGCGGCCACGCGCGTCGCGCCGGAGTGCCAGCACTTCGCCAAGTGCGGCGGCTGCCAGTATCAGCACATGAGCTACGCGGAGCAGTTGCGCGTGAAACACAAGCAGGTGAGCGACCTTTTTCAGCGCATCGGCGGCATCGCGCCGGAAGTCGTCGCGCCCGTCTTGGCGTGTCCGCAGCCGTATGGTTACCGCAACCGCATCATGATCCGCAGCCAATGGAACAAGCCGGAACAACGCTTGAACATCGGCTTCATTCGCGGCGACTGCGGGTTGGTGGAAGACATCTTCGATTGCAAAATTTCCGAGCCAGCCTTGAACGAGCAGATTGCGCTGGTGCACAAAAATCCGCCGCCCAAAGGTGGCATCAAAATCGTTTTGCGCGTGCAGCCCGAAGGTTGGGATGTCGCCAAGGATTCGTTCTTCCAGAAT
>JBJOPC010000304.1:0-6906 GCA_046050965.1 Verrucomicrobiota bacterium
ATTAACTTTGGTCCTGATTTTCTAGATGAGGCGGGCGTGACCTCAAACACTGCTTGGGCATCGTTTGATGCTTCTACCAATGCCCCGATTGTTTACCCTAGCGCAGCCAGTCTGGCGCAGTTGGAAAATCAGATTGTAATGCAGATTACTACCAGTTCATTGCCTAGCGGCGTTCAGGGAAATACCTATCCTACCACGACGTTGGCTGGTTCTGGTGGTATTAGTCCGTATACTTGGGTCATAGCTGGAAATTCTGCCTCGGGTTTGCCGGTTGGCTTGTCGCTCTCCACTTCCGGAGTAATCAGTGGCACTCCACAGGCTGGGACTGGTGGCACATATGATATTACGATTCAAATCACTGAATCAGCCGGACGTTCGGTCGTAAGGGAATTTATTCTCATCATAAACTAATCACTGAAGACCATGAAAGCCCATCAAACCATTCTTCAGATCAAGCACGCCGCTGTCACCTTCGGCTTGTCGCTTCTGGCAGCTTCACTATACGCAGGCACACAGGGCAGCTACGTTAACAACGGAAATATACACTCTCCACCATTGCCCATTCCGCAGATTGACGCGACGAATTTCGTTAATAACGGCACATTTTACGTTTTAACGCTCGACAATTTTGAGTTTTCTAACACCGAGAACTATACTAACCGCAGCGTCTTGACTGCCACGGGTTTTCGTTTTGATACCGCGCCATCGGCTGCTGCCACCACGGGTATTAATGCTCGCCATCGGGCGAAGACATTTTTAAATGGCACGTTGACGACTCCGATATCGAGTTATAATTCCGCTATCTCGGCCAGCGGTTTGATTTCAGTCAACGCCAGTAACGTTGTTAATCGTGGCATCATGTCCGTGGGCAGTGCCGGCCAAGTGCATATTGAAGGCAATAATTTGGATCTGCAACGGGGCTTTCTTCAAACCAGCGGCATGGGATCACAACAAGGCATGGCGATGGACTACTGGGCTAATGCTAACGCTGCCAATGCTAAATTTAATCCCGCGCAGGACTTCAACACCAACAATCCCACCGCTGGGGTCGCGTCTCATGGAACTAACGCGGCGACCCCTTACCAATATTACACTCCTGGTGATTTTACGTGGGGTCGTGGCGGAGGCGAAATTTTCGCTCGCCAGTTTGTTAACGCTCGCAAAATCTCCGGCACTAACGCGCAAGTCTCCGTCAACGCGGTATTCGTGCGCGTGGCAGATACTAACAACGCCACAGTCAAAATTGTGGGCGAGCAAAAAGGTTTCAACGACGTTACCCCGGGCGATCTTGGCGTAGAATTGGCCGTTGTTGCCACTAACGCGTTCGGCACGGCGGTGACTAATTATTTTTCCGTCTTGGATACGATGGGCTTGTTCCGCACCAATAAATTCAAGAAATTTCCGCCAGGGACGAACGTCACGACGGCCATCGCGTATGGCGGCTTGTTTTATCGCCCAGTTTACTTTTCCACCAACTATACCATTGAACGTGCGCCTTTGACCTTATTCGGAACTGACGGAACGCCGATTCAGCGGTATTTAGACGACACCAACTTTGTGCCCTTTTCTCAAACCAACTCGGTGGTGCTGGGCACAAACAATCTTGCTATCACCAATGTTATTTCTGTGGTGACCAATATCCTCCCGTTCTTGGTGGGAACCAACGGCATCATCTCCGGAAACACTAATTTCTTCGTGGTTGACACCATGTATTTTGGGACAAATTCGGCTACGCGCACCAACCGGCTGGTTCCGGGCAATCGCAATTTCAATGTAACCAGCTTTGCAACTGTTAATGGAACGAACCAGTCCGTGACGATTCGGAATGACCTCGAAATTGTCTCCGATGGCGACGTGAGCTTTTTCATCACGAACACGTTCAGTCGCGGCTCGGAAATCACCAACACTTTCATGACGATTGCGCCCTACTTCAATATTACGAACGTGTTTGCCGGGACGAATGTGGTCATTTCAAATTTTGTTTGCACTGCGGCCGGTTTAACCTTGGATAACACTACCTACAGGCCTAACCCCCCGGCCAGCATTTCCAACCTCGTGGGCAGCGTGGACATTAGCGCTGAGCAATCACTGAATTTAAATTACTCGCGAATTTCGGCTGTGAACTACGTAAAGATTGAAGCCTTGAGTGGTTTCAAAGGGAGCAGCAATGCCATCATCAGCACTCCGTTTTGCGATGTGCGTTTGGCTGCCACCAACGGTTCGTTGGTTGTCTCCAACTTGCTCGCCAGTGCGCCGCCCACGTTGGTCGGCACGGTGGACATTTACAGCGTGTTTTGGACGAATCAAGTGGTGAACATCCCATCGCTCAACACCAATGCATCGCCGGTTGAGACGCACGTCATGCTGGTGGATTTGCAGCTGACGACTTCAACCAACGCGGTGCTGCTGAGCTTTGACCTCAAGGCTTCCAATGGCGGCGGCACCGGGAGTGGCACCGGCGTCGGCGCAGGCAGTGGCGCAGGCAGTGGTGCGGGCGGCGGCACCTACATTGGCTGTTCCAGCAATGCCAATCCTACCACCATCACCATTGATGATACCTACTACACTACGAATTCATTCACTGCTGACGCCGATAATTTCCGTATCGGGTATAATGGCAATTTAACCTTGGATGTGGCCGGTTTCACTTGGGCAGCGGAACTGCCCTATGTGCATGCCTTCACCAACGATGGCATCCTTAAGGGAGGTGCGAGCACCATCGGTTTCCAATTGTTCAGCCACTATTGTGACGATAGCCCGCGTCCTTACGACATCATCGTCAACAATGGATTTATCCAACGTTGTGGTAGTTTTGAGGCTTCGGCTCTGCGTTTTGAGAACTATGGGTTGATTGCCTCTACCAATGGCGCTGTTTCCATCATTAGTTCGAATATCATCCTCGATGGCCATTTGGGTGAGATTGACTCTAGCCTCGCCGACGTGAGCATCGGTGCTGGCCATTTGGCGGCGACCAACCACCTCATCGTGTCTGATCGCGCGCTTAACCTCTGGATTACCAACTCACTCGAAGACGGCGGTAACACCTTCTATGTTGAGGACGGTTTCAACCTCTACCAAAAACCGTTCTTGGGTGACTTCAACGCTTCCGTTTTCTTCAGCACCGCCTTCGATTACGCGGAAGTTCACCACTCTTGGGCGGGCGTGGATTACGGGCCGGTAGATGCGGGCTTCACCAATAATGCTGCCATGGGCAATTTGGATTTGAAAGGTGGTGTTTTCAGCGTGTTCGTCTTTGAGCCGGTTGGCATCAGCAACGCTCTTTACGTTGACCAGCTCGACCTGAATGGAACCTCTGGTGATCTCGATGCCAACGGCAATCTTGGCAACATCCGACTCCAACCCGGCATGAAAATCTATTACGCCAGTGCTTATACGAATCGCGTGGCCGTGGATTTGACTGGCAAGTTCGGATCCGACGGCGCGGCGGGCGGCGGTTTTGTTCCCGTGGCTCACAGCGGATTGTTCCCCCGCTCGGGCGCGGGAGGTTCTGTCATCAAGGCACTCACGCACGGACAGGGCATGGACGTGAAGGTAGCCAGCATCCACGGCTCTGCCGGCAAGGCTAGTATTTCTTGGAATACCGTCGCCGGCTCCATCAACACCGTTTACTACAAGAACTCCATGACCGACGCAACGTGGCGCGTGCTCAAGACCTTTACAGCGCAGAATGGCGGTCGCACGGCGGTGAACGACACTGTCGGCAGCTCGGCTCGGTTCTACAAGGTGGAACTCAACTTGGCAAATCCTTGAACCGTCGCGCGGTTTGTAAAATGATTTGAGGCGCGCTTCGGCGCGCCTCTTTTTTGCAAATGAAACTCATCGGCCTCACCGGCGGCATTGGCATGGGCAAATCGGCGGCGGCGGAAATTCTCCGTGCGCGCGGCGTCGCGGTCGTGGACACGGACGAAGTCTCGCGCCGACTCACCGCACCCGGTCAACCCGCGCTGGCGGAGATTCAAAAAACTTTCGGCGCGCAAATCCTCACGGCGGATGGTGCGCTCAACCGCAGCGAACTTGCCCGTCGCGTTTTCGCCGACGAAACCGCGCGCAAAAAACTCGAAGCCATCTTGCACCCGCGCATCCGCGAACGTTGGCTCGCGCAAGTCGCCGCGTGGCGCGCCGAGCAGAAGCCCGTTGCCGTCGTCGTCATTCCGCTGCTGTTCGAGACGGGCGCGGAGACGCAGTTCGACCGCGTCGTGTGCGTCGCGTGTTCGCCCGCGACGCAGTCGGTGCGGCTGGCCGAGCGCGGGTGGACGCCCACACAGATCGCTGCGCGCAACGCCGCGCAATGGCCGGTGCAAAAGAAAATGGACGCTGCGCACCACGTCGTCTGGAGCGAGGGCGAACTCGCCGTGCTCGCCGCGCAACTCGCCGCGATTTTTTAAGCGCAATTCTCCGCGCCGCGTGGCAGCATCGCCGCGATGATTCTCTCCAAAGCAGAATTCGCCAGCCTGACGGAAGTCAGAAACAGTTCCCCCCACTCGTTGCTCGGCCTGCACTCGCTTGGTCTGGGCGAAGGCGTCGTCGCTCGCGCCATTGCGCCCGGCGCGGCGACCGTCGAGTTTCATCCGCTCGGCAAATCCCGCCAACGTCCCGTCAAACTCACGCGCCTCGGCCAGTCCGATGTCTTTGAAGGTGCGGACACCACGTCGAAAAAAGTTTTCCCTTACGAACTCGTCGTCACGGACGGGCAGGGGAAAGTCCATCGTCGCCGCGACCCGTATTCGTTTCTGCCGACGATTGGCGAAGCGGATTTGTTTCTCTTCGGCAAAGGCGACGAGCGGAAGATTTACGACAAACTCGGCGCGCAACTCCGCGTCGTGGACGGCGTGGCGGGCGTGAGCTTCGCCGTGTGGGCGCCGAGCGCGCAGCGCGTGAGCGTCGTGGGCGATTTCAATTTCTGGGACGGCCGCACGCACATGATGCGCTTGCTCGGCGCGTCCGGCGTGTGGGAAATCTTCGTGCCCGGCCTCGCGGCGGGCGCGCGTTACAAGTTCGAGGTGCGCGATTGCCACAGCGCGATTCGCCTCAAGACCGACCCGCACGGTTTCCTCTTCGAGACGCCGCCGGACAACGCCGCCATCGTTTGCGAAAATAAAAACTTCAAGTGGACCGACGCCGCGTGGCTGAAGCAGCGCCGCGCCACCGACGCGCTCAAAGCCCCCATGAGCGTTTACGAAATCCACCTTGGCTCGTGGAAGAAAAAGTCCGCCACCGAATCCCTCGGCTACCGCGAACTCGCCGCGCCGCTCATCGCCTACGTCCGCGAACTCGGTTTCACGCACGTCGAATTCCTTCCGCTCGCCGAACACGCGTTCTATCCATCGTGGGGTTATCAAGTCACCGGCTTCTTCGCGCCCACCAGCCGCTACGGTTCGCCCGAAGATTTCCAATACCTCGTCAACGAACTCCACCAAGCCGGCATCGGCATCATCCTCGATTGGGTTCCCGCGCACTTTCCGCGCGACGACTGGGCGCTCGCGCGTTTCGACGGCACTGCCCTCTACGAACACGAAGACCCCCGCAAAGGCGCGCACCAAGATTGGGGCACGCTCATCTTCAACTACGAACGCCACGAAGTCCTGAATTTCCTCATCGCCAACGCCCTCTTCTGGTGCGAACGCTACCACATTGACGGCCTCCGCGTGGACGCCGTTGCTTCCATGTTGTATCTCGACTACTCGCGCAAAGCGGGCGAATGGATTCCCAACAAGTTCGGTGGCCGCGAGAATCTCGACGCCGTGGAGTTCTTCAAAAAATTCAACCACCTCGTCCACACCGAACATCCCGGCGTCGTCACCATCGCCGAAGAAAGCACCGCTTGGCCGCTCGTCACGCGCCCGCCCTACATCGGCGGCCTCGGCTTTTCCATCAAGTGGAACATGGGTTGGATGCACGACACCCTTGGCTACTTCAAGCGCGAACCCGTCCATCGCAAGTATCATCAGAACGACCTCACCTTCGCGATGCTCTATCATCACAACGAGAACTTCGCCCTCCCGCTCTCGCACGACGAAGTCGTCCACGGCAAAGGCTCCCTCCTCGCCCGGATGCCCGGCGACGACTGGCAACGCTTCGCCAACCTCCGCGTCCTCCTCGGCTACCAATGGTTCTTCCCCGGCAAAAAACTCTTGTTCATGGGCTGCGAATTCGGCCAGAGCGGCGAATGGAATTCCAACTCCCAACTCGACTGGAATCTTCTCCTCGCCGGCCCGTTCCACAAAGGCGCGCAAAAGTTCCTTGCCGCAGCCAACAAACTTTACGCCGCGCACCCTGAATTCTGGCGCGGCGATTTCGACCCGCGCGGCTTCCAGTGGATTGATTGCGACGACAGCACCAACAGCGTCATGAGTTTCATCCGCCGCGATCCCGACACCGGCGCGGCCTCCGTGGTAGTGCTCAACCTCACCCCCGTGATGCGCAACCGCTACCGCGTGGGCTTCCCCACGGCGGGCGCGTGGACCGAAGCGTTGAACAGCGACGCGAAAAACTTCGGCGGCAGCGGACAAGGCAACCGCGATGCCGTCGTGACCGCGCAACCCACCGCGTGGCAAAACCAACCCGCGTCCGCCGAACTCACCTTACCGCCCTTGAGCCTCACCGTGTTTGTGGCGGCTTGAGTGAGCCGCGCTTCGGTAGGGCAGACCTGCGGGTCTGCCCGCTGGCGAGTTCGGCACGGATGGCGGCACGGATGGCGGCACGGATGGCGGCGCGGCAGCACCGCCCTACCATGCGCGGAAAAAACTTTTTGACACTCGCGCGGCAAAGGAGTTTGCTACGCCCACCTCGAAAGCACCATGACTGACACCTTCCAGTTTTCGTCCTCTGCTTCCGGTCGCAATAGGTCGCTCGTCGCTCGTCGCTCGTCGCTCGTCGCTCGTCGCT
>JBJOPC010000305.1:0-13126 GCA_046050965.1 Verrucomicrobiota bacterium
CTGCACGCTTCGGTAGTGTGGGGTGATGGTGCTCATATTTATTTGTCAGCAGTTGGAAAGGGCTTTCTTTTCATGTTGGATGGACGCCCCATTCACCGACTTGCGACGCAGGCGCAACCGCCAGTTGGTCAGCACGTCGTAGCTCACGGAGTTTTTCAGCTTGGCGAGGTCGTGCACGGTGATTTCGTCGTTGCCTTGTTTGCCCATGAGCACGGCTTCGTCCCACAACTGCGCCTGCGGAATATCGGTCACGTCCACCATCAACGCGTCCATCGCAATGCCGCCGATGAGTGGGGCGCGCTGGCCGTGGATGAGCGCGCAACCGGTGTTGCGCACACGCGGAAAACCGTCGCCGTAGCCAATGGGCAGCACGGCAATGCGCCGTTCGCTCGGCGCGGTGTAACGCATCCCGTAGCCGACGACTTCGCCCGCCTTGAGTTTCTGGATGGACGCAATCTTCGCCTTCACCGACATCACCGGCTCGATGCCCGTGAGGCGGCGGCACACGCTCGATGGAAAAATGCCGAACATCAAAATGCCCGTCCGCACCATGTCCAGATGCGCGTGGGGCAGGTCAAGAAAACCGCCGCTGTTGCAAGCGTGACGGAGCGGCACGGAAATATTCTTCGCGGCAAGCGCGGCGAGGATTTCTTGGAACCGCGCAAACTGGAGGTTCGCAAACGTCTTGTCCGTTTCGTCGGACTGCGAGAAGTGCGTCATCACACCTTCGAGCCGCAGAGATTTCTCGGCGAGGATTTGCTCCACGAGCGGCAACGCCTCGTCCCAGCGCACGCCATAACGGCTCATGCCGGTGTGGATTTTCAAATGCACGGACGCGCACTTGTCCATCGCGGCGGCGACGCGCGCGAGTTTGCGGACGGTGTGCGGTTCGTTGACGCAGACGGTGAGATGGTGTTCCACGCACCACGGCAACTCCGCTTCCTGCCGCTCGCCGAGCAGGAGCAGCGGCGCGGAAATTCCCTCGTCGCGCAACGCCATCGCTTCTTCGAGTGTGCTCAAACCGCAGCCCCACGCGCCTTCCTCGATGGCAATGCGCGCGACATCGAACGCGCCGTGGCCGTAAGCCTCGTCCTTCACGACGGCGAGCAACTTCACGGCGGCGGGCAGGTCGGCGCGGATGAGTTGCAAGTTGCGGCGCAGCTTGCCGAGATCAATCTCGGTCCACGCCGGGCGCAGCGGAAAAGTTTTGGTATCAAATTCCATCGGAGAAAAAATTTAACCACGGATAAACACAGATGGACACAGATTTTCAAAACCCGTGTCCGTTGAATAAAATTTATCCGTGTGCATCTGTGTTTATCTGTGGTTGAAAAATTAAACCGTCCCCGGCGGCCACAGGGTTTCGCCCACATCCGTGCGGTAGTAGCTGCCCACCACGCGCAGCTTGCGGATGTTCGCGTAAGCTTTGGCGATGGCGGCTTTGAGCGTGGGCGCGAGCGCAATCACATCCGCGATGCGTTGGCCGGTGGCGAAAAGTTTTCCATCCGCGCCGCGCGCGACTTCGTTCCACCACACGTCGCAATCAAGCTTGCCGTCCACTTCGAGCGGCAGATGCGGTCCGCGCACTTGTGTGAACGGATAGCCGTAACCCGCCAGCGTGAGCGAGCAGCCGAACTTCACGCCGGGCTTGAACTGCGGCGCAATTTTTCCGTCGCGCGCCGTGCCGAGCAACGTCGCGAGCGGATTTTTCAGCATCCGCAAAATCATCGGGCCGGAGGTGACGCCGATGCGGATGTTGTATTCGATGACGTGCCATTGGCCGCCGCGCTTGATGGCGGTGACTTGCAACGGCCCGTGGTAATTCACCGCGCGCAACCACGGCTGAAGCGGATGGATGAGTTCGCGCGCGAGTCCGTATTTGTCATGCGGGTCGGCCTCGACGAGTCCGCCGAGCGGCGCGCCCGCCACGATGCCGAGGTTGCCATTGTGCGCGTATTTGTATTCCTGATTCGTGACGAGCGAATGAATCTCGCCGCCGCTCACGAGCACAATGTGACCGGCTTCGGCGCGGCCCAGATATTCTTGGAGAAAAACGCCCTCGGCATAATTCACCTGCCGCAGCCACGCGCGTGTGTCCGCCACGGTCTCGCACAGAATCGTGTGGATGGGACTCGTGGGCGAGCAGAGCGGGTTCTTGATGACGAACGGGCGCGGGTGTTTTTCCAAAATGCGTTCGGCTTCAATCCGGTTCTGCGCGACGAAGGATTTGGGGAACGGAATTTTGAACCGCACACACAACTCACGCGCGAAATCGCGTTCGCGCTCAATCCGCATCGCTTCGCCCGTCGGGCAAAAAATACCGACGCCGGATTTCATCAAGTCGCTCGCCCACGGGGCTTGCGCCCAATCAATGGACTGCGGGATGACGAGTTGCGTGCCGAGTTTTTTGAGCAGCGGCACGGGGCTGGCGTGGGTGTCGCGGGAGAAAGTTTTGCCGACGAGCGACGGGGCGAAGTGGCCGTAGTTGCGCGTGAGATACGTCGCAGCATCCGCGCCCGCGTCGGCGAGCGCGCCCGCGATGCTGTGCGCGAACGAGCCGACGCCGAGCAGCAGGACGGCAGGTTTTTTGGATTGGGAAGCGCGCTTCATGGCGGCGCAAAGCGTGGTGCGTGGTGCGTGGTGCGTCAAGCCGAGTTGCGGAGATTTACCTTTGACCGGCTTTCTGATATTTCATCCGCGTCTGCCATGAAAAAATTTGCCACCATCACCGCTATCGGGCGCGACAAGACTGGCGTCGTCGCGCGCGTCACCAACTTTTTGTTCGAGCAACAGGCCAACATCGAGGCGCTGGAGGAACAAGTCACACGCGGGCAATTCAGCATGACGATTCAAGCGTCATGGCGCGCAGAACGGCTCAATGCAAAGTCGCTTGCTGCGGATTTGAAAAAACTTGGCGCGGCGCTCGGCATGGAGACTACGCTGCGGTTCACCGAACCGAACCAACGCCAGCGCATGGCTATCATGGTCACGCGCGAACCGCGTTGTTTAGAGAAGCTGCTTGCGGCGGTGAAGGCCGGGCAACTCAAGCGCGCGGAACCAGTCGTGGTCATTTCCAACTACCGCGACCTCGCGCCGCTAGCGAAAAAGGCAGGACTACCCTTTGTCGTCGTGCCGTGGGAAAACCGCGCGGCGGCGGAGGCGGAAACCTTGCGCGTGTTGGCGGAATATGAGGTGGACTTCGTAGCGCTGGCGCGGTTCATGAAAATTTTGTCGCCGAACTTCGTGTGGCGTTACAAAAATAAAATTCTCAACATCCATCCGTCGTTGCTGCCGAGTTTTCCCGGCCCGCAGGCGTATCGACAGGCTTACGAGCGCGGTGTGAAAATCATCGGCGTGAGCGCGCATTTCGTGACGATGCATTTGGACGAAGGCCCGATCATCGCGCAAGGCTGCTTCACGGTGAAGCCGAGCATGACGCTGCCGCAAATCATTGAGGCCGGGCAAAAAGTGGAGGCGGTGACGTTGCTCAAGGCAGTGAAAATTTTCCTGACGAAACGGCTAGACGTGCATTGGGGCGTGGTGCGGGAGGTGTGAACAACCTGTGAAGAATGAAGCCTCGCAAAGTCTCTAGTCGTAACTAGGCTCATCGGCAGCAGAGCATATTGTGGCCTGCTAACTGAACTGAAATATGAGCGACGAAATCCTACGCTACACCAACGCGGCAGCGGCGATTCAATTGGCGAAGGCTAATGGGATGACGACCGTTGAAATTGTTCGGGCGATGACGGGCGCAATGACTTATTCGGACGCCAGAGAATACGCCCAAGAAATTGCGCCGCTGCTTGATTTGACCGTCGCAGAACTTATGCGGCTGCGAAAGAATGAATAAACTATGCTTGCTCCATCTTGGCGAGGAACTGGTCGCTGTAACCGTCTTTGCGCAGCTTTGAGTAATCAACCTGTCCATGCTGCTTTAACATCTTTTCTTTAATTGCTCGGAGCAGATTATTTGTTCCTTCATCCAAAAGCTCGGCTTTGGACTTGGTCTGGCGTTTGGTGGCAACTTTCACGGTTTTAGATTCCGCCAAACTTGCACGGGTTTCAACCTTTTAGTTTTTCAGCGGTGTGGTTAGGATGCGCGCATGATTACCCGCCGAGATTTCACCGTCGCTGCCGTTTCTGTTTTCGTCACTGTGGCCTTTGTCGCGCTGGCGCAGCCCGTCGTCAAGCCGCTGTTGCACTCAACCGTATTCAACTGGAGCGAACTTAAGTCAGAAACCAAACCCACGGGCGAACGCCGCCAAGTTTTCGACGCAGCCACGGCTACGCTCGAACGCTTCGAGAGCCACGTCACCACGTTGAACCCCGGCGAAATCCCGCACGCGCCACATCGCCACACCGAGGAGGAGCTCATGCTGCTCAAGGAAGGCACGCTCGAAGCCGTGCTCGAAGGCAAAACGAATCGTGTGGACGCGGGCGGCATGATTTTTTGCGCGAGCGGCGAGCTGCACGGCTTCCGCAACGTCGGCACGAACCGCGCGACTTACTACGTCTTCAAATTTTATCCGCATGATTTGCCGAAACCGACGGCGAAGTGAGCAAGCAGTTTGCTCCTGCAGCGTAAATCTCTGTGTAGACGGTTTGATACTTTGCGGCCATCGTCGTTACCGAGAAATCCGCGCGCACCCGCGCCGCTGCCGCTGCTGTCAGCCGTGCGCCCAACGCGCCGTCGTTCAGCAACCGCAGAATCGCCGCCGCCAATTTTTCCGCGTCACCCACCGGCACGAGCAAGCCCGTCTGCTCGTGCGCGACGATTTCCGGCAAGCCGCCGCCCGCCGTCGCCGCCACCGGCACGTTCGCCAGCCCGGCGTCCAGCACGATGGAACCGAGTCCTTCCATATTGGAACTCATCGCGAACACGTCGAACGCGGGCAATAGTTGCTGCGCCTGCGGAATGAAGCCAGCGAAGTGAAAATCTTTTTCCAAACCTAGTTCCGCGCGCAGTTGCAGCAATTCTTCGCGCAGTTCGCCTTCGCCAATCACCACGAACGCCACGTCGCGCCGCTGGGCGAGGACGCGTTGCGCCGCGCGCAGCAGCGTGGCGTGATCTTTGTGCGGCACGAGCGCGGCGATGTTGCCCACGAGCCGTCGCCCCGGCGGCAGCGCGAGGTGGGCGGCGAGCTGGGCGCGGCAAATTTCTTTCGTGGGGAAATTTTCCGCCGGCACGGCGTCGTGAATGACGGTCAGGCGGTCGGCGGATAAATTTGCCGCGCGCATTTGCGTGGCGATGTGACCGGAGACGCACACCACGCGGTTCGCTCGGCGGTATTTGAAACGGTTGAACCAGTTGTTGCGCGGCGGAAAATCCACGCGCCGCGACACGACCAGCGGCTTGCGTCCAAGCAAGCCCGCCAGCGCGCACAAGCTATGCGCGCGACCCGTATGGCAGTGCAGCAAATCGAAGCCGCTCGAAATCCAAATCAATTTTGCGAGCATTGCGGGCGCGGCATTGGGCAGTGCGATGAACGGCACACCCGCTTCCTGCGCTTTCGCCGCCAGCGGTGAACCGCGCCGCAACGCCAGATGGCTGTCCATGCCCGCCGCCCGTTGTGCCATCACGGTCAACAACGTTTGCCGCTCGCCGCCGCGCCACGTTTTTTCACTGTTGATGTGCAGCACGCGCCGCGCGGACAGCGTGGTGGCCAACGGTGGTTCGCCGCTCTGCGATTGCAGTTTTGCATATCGCGTGGCCGTGTAGAACGAAGTCATCCACGCGATGTAATACCCCTGCCAACCATCCAGAAAACCCAGCCGCAAAAAATAGCTGCGGAAGAAACGCCACACCGGGCGCAGCAGCAACTCCAGCAAATGCGCCCGTCGCCCCTGCGTCCGCGCGTCGCGCGCAAACGTCTCCGTGTAAGTCGCAATCTTCGCAATCTGCCGATCAATCGTCTCCGCTGTGTTGTGCAGCAAGTCGCTGCGCAAGCGCCCGATTGTGCCGGTCACGGTGAGTTTCGCGTGCGGGTCTTCGCCCGTCCACCGCGCGGTCTCGCGCCGCCACAACCGCGTCACTCGATCTGGATACCAATCGCCATGGCGAATCCAGCGCCCGCAAAAAATCGTGCAGCGTGGAAAATTGAAGGCCGCGTGACCATCCGGCGCGGACAACGCGTGGCGAATTTCTCCAGCCAAAGCCGCCGGCACTTCCTCGTCCGCGTCCAAGTTGAGCAGCCACGGCTGGGTGCATTTTTCCGCCGCAGAATTTTTTTGCGCGATGAAACCTTTCCACGGCTCGCGGAAAACTTTGGCGCCGAACGACTCGGCGATTTTATCCGTCCCATCCGTCACGTCGGCGTTGAGCACCACGATGATTTCACTCGCCCACGCGGCCACGCTTGCCAAGGTGCGGCCGATGCGTGCCGCCTCTGCGCCCGCAATCAGGCACACGGACACGGGAATTTTTTGGTCGGCCAACACGCGCAGATTTAAGCAGACAACCGCGCGCTATCACAAGGCGGTTTCCCAGCCTCACCGTTTTCCCTGCGTGGCAGGCAGCGTGATGAAGGCGAACGTCATCGGTTTCTGCGCGGTGTGCTCGCGCGGAATTGTCACTACCGTCACCGGCGCGAGCGCGGCCAAGTCCACGCCGCGCAATTCCCGCACGACCTGCACGAGCAACGGCGGCGGCGCGAGTTGGCCGTCAGT
This sequence comes from Verrucomicrobiota bacterium, assembly GCA_046050965.1. Lineage (GTDB taxonomy): Bacteria > Verrucomicrobiota > Verrucomicrobiia > Limisphaerales > JAFMIX01 > JAFMIX01. The sequence continues at coordinate 6,667 of JBJOPC010000305.1, forward strand.
TGCTGCGCTCCACACCACTACGCCCGGCACGTCGCGCGCAGGTGGCGTCAGTTCAGGAAAATTCACGCCGCGAATTTCACAGTCGGGAAAATTCAGCCGGAGATTTCCGCCCAACTTGCGATCCGCCGCGACAATTAACCCCGAAGAAAATCCCCGCGCCCGCAACTCCGCCGCGAGCCGCGCGTAATCGGGATTCAAATATCGCTCATGCCCCGCTGCCGCTGCCCAAAACGGCAGCACACTCAAAACGATTGCCACCGCCACCGCCACGCCGCCCGTCACCCAACGCAAACGCCGCCACGGTTGGCCCGCCAACTTTTCCGCCACGACCAACGCCAGAAAAACCGGCGTGAGAAACAACAGCGGTTGCATCCAGCGATCTTTGAACCGCGCCTGCCCCCCCACCACCATCGCCAAACACAACGCGCCGCCCAGCGCCAAAATTCGCCGCACGAACCGCCGATGTTTTTCCAAATCCGCCGTCGCCGCTACTGTCACCGTCGCGCGGACGAACAAAATAAAATAAACCACCACCGCCAAACCGGAGAACGCCGCCACTGCCGCCACGAGGCTACCGAAACTCTGCGCCCAACCGCGCCCCAGCCCTACGCCCTGCACCTGCACCTGACTTGCTCGCGACAGCACGATGGCCGTGTGCGCCCGCGCCCACTCCGCGTGCGGCCACGCCACAACCGCAAAAACCGCCGCCGCCCAAAACGCGCGGCGTGTGAACCAGACGTGCCGGAAATCTTTCAGCGAAACGAACGCCAACCCCAGCGCGCCAAGAAAAATTGCGTAGTTGTATTTGCTCAAGCAGCCCAGTGCCGCCACCAGCCCGAACGCGGCAAAGTTGGTCGCTGAATTTTTCCGCGCCAGTCGCACCGCCAGCCACAACGTCGTCGCCGCACACAAAGTTGCCAGCACCGAGTGCGTCTGGTCACGCTGCGATTCCCACACGAACTGTGGTAGCAAAAAGAACGAAAGCATCGCCGCCGCGGCCACGGTGCTGGAGCCGTCCATGGCTTTCACCGCGCGAAAAACCACCGCGCCCACGCTCGCCAGCAGCAATTCTTTCAACACCACCACCGTCGCCAGATTCACGCCGCCCGCGGTGAAGAAAAGTTTTTGTAGCCAAGTGTAGAGCGGCGGCTGCACGTCGTAACCCCAGCACCACTGCTGCGTCATCACGAGTTGCTCCGCCTCGTCCAACTCCACGCCGCCGCCCAGGGCCAGCCGCGCTAACGCCATCACGGCGAAATATCCGAACCAGCCGATTAAAATCGTCCGTTCAGAAAAGGGTTCATCCTCGCGCGCGCGCATAAAAAAGTTCCGCAGACGTTGGCGCAAACGCCGCCGCGCAGCCAACACAATTTTCCCCGCCGCCCGCCGCGCACAAAAAGTTTGTGCCACCTTTCCGCGCCGCGCATATTGCCCGCGCATCATGCGGATTTTTCTCCGACAACTCTGGCAACTCGCGCGGCCCTACCGCGCACGGCTCGCGCTGGGCGCGCTCACGGGCGTCGTGAGCGGCTTGCTGGAACCGCTGACGATTGTCGTCATCGGGTTCGTCTTCGGGGTGGTGTTTCCCACGGCGGATCACGCGAACACGAACCGGCTCGCGCAACTGCCCGCGTGGCTGCGCGACTGGCTTACCCACGCGCAAGCGGCGCTGGCCGACAACGTCCACGCACACCCACGCACGGTCGCCGCCGTGCTGCTGCTGGTTCCGCTGATCGTTTTTTTGCGCGGGCTGTTCGGTTACTTGAACGTGTATTTTCTGCAATGGGTCGCCGTGCGCGTCGTCACGGATTTGCGCGTGAAGCTGTTCGCGCACCTGATGAATTTGTCCGCCAGTTTTTTTAACACGACTTCCAGCGGCGAACTCGTCTCGCGGATTTCCAACGACACCGGCACGTTGCAGAACGTCCTCGGCAGCACCACCGCCGTCATCGTCAAAGACCCCGCGACCATCATCGGCACGCTCGTGTATCTGCTGTGGAAACAGCCGCGCCTCACGCTCATCTCGCTGCTCGTGCTGCCCGTGTGCGCGATTCCCATCACGATTTACAGCCGCAAAGTCCGCCGCGCCGGTCGCGCGATCCAGACGCAGTCCGCTGGCCTCACGCAGGTGATGAACGAAGCCTTCACCGGCAGCCGCGTCGTCAAAGCCTACAATCTCGAAGCCCACGTCACCGACCAGTTCCGCGCCACCGCGCAACTGTCCATCACGCACTTCATGCGCGTGGTGCGCTCTATGGAAATGCCCGGCCCGCTGCTGGAATTGTTCGGTAGCATCGGCGTGGCAGCACTCATGTTTTTCATCGCCACCGACCCCGCCCAGCGCAGCCCCGGCGATCTATTCATCTTCATCTTCGCCGTCTACTCGATGTATAAACCGCTGAAAAATCTCACGCGCCTGCACAGCAATTTGGAACAAGCGCGCTCCTCCAGTGAACGCGTGTTTGAACTGCTCGCCACCAAAAATTCCGTGCCGGAACCCGCGCAACCTCGGATGCCGCACGCCACGGGCGCAGAAATCCACTTCGAGAAAATTGATTTTGCTTACGGTGAAAAGTCTGTGTTGCGCGGCGTGGATTTGCGCGTATTGCCCGGTCAACTCGTCGCGCTCGTCGGCGCGAGCGGCTCCGGCAAAACCACGCTCGCCAACTTGCTGCTGCGGTTCTACGACCCCCAAGGCGGCGCGGTGAAAATTGGTGGCGTGGATTTGCGCGAGTTTGCCACGCGCGACTTGCGGAACCAAATTGCCGTCGTCACGCAGGAGAATGTTTTGTTCAACGAAACCATCCGCCGCAACATTGAACTCGGACGCCTTGGCGCGACGGAAACGGAAATCATCGTTGCTGCGCGCCACGCCCACGCCCACGATTTCATCATGGAAAAACCGCAGGGCTACGACACCGTCGTGGGCGAAAAAGGCGTGATGCTTTCCGGCGGTCAACGTCAACGCCTCGCCATCGCCCGCGCCGTGCTGAAGAACGCGCCGATTCTGTTGCTCGACGAAGCGACGAGCGCGCTCGACACGGAATCCGAGCGCGCCGTGCAAGCCGCGCTCGACGAGTTGATGAAGGGGCGCACGACCATCTGCATCGCGCATCGGCTCTCGACCATCCTGCACGCCGACGTAATCGTGGTGCTGCACGAAGGCCGCGTCGTGGAAACCGGCAAACACGACGAACTCATCCAACGCGGCGGCGCGTATCAGAAACTTTATTCGCTGCAATTCCGCGAGTGAGCTTTTTTACAGTTGGAAAAGGAGAGAGCCGAGGGGATGAGGCTGGGTTTTTGTCCCGGAGGGACTTCTGAAAATAGCCCGGCGTTTCAACGCCGGGCTATTCTCGGCTGCCCCGCTGGGGCAGAAGCAGCAGAACCTCCGCTTCCGTCCGCCCCGTTGCCTCCGAAACCAGCCGCAGATATTCCGCCTCGTCCACTTCGCGCGGCACGGCGCGACAGAATTTTTCCGCGCCGGGGTAACGCCACAAGTTTGGAAAATCCCGGCACTGCTGCGGCTTCACCGCTTGCACGGAACAGCGGCCTGCGTTGTCGAGAAATTCACACTCACCGTTTGCCTTATCGCGCAGCACGAGGCCGCGTCGGTCGCTGCGCAGCCGCGTGTGTTGCTGGATGAATTCGTGTTCCGTCAGCGCGAGAAATTTTGCGAGGCGCGCAATCTCCGCGTCATCCAAGCGCACTTGCCCCGGCCAGCGACAGCAGGCGGTGCAATGTTGGCAATCGTGAAAAACCGGCATGGCGCGAGCGTAGTTCGGGGCGCGGCACAGCCGCTAGTATTTTTCACCGCGTCCCACGGCGTCACCGAATCGTAACTTTGACACGCACTCCCGCCGCCCTATCCTGCCGTCGTCCTGACCCATGAACGCCACTTTTACCGCCGCGCACTTTCTCAACCGCGAGTTGAGCTGGCTGGAATTTAACCAGCGGGTGCTGGACGAAGCGCTCGACCCGACCAACCCATTACTGGAGCGGCTTAAGTTTTTCACTATCGCCAGCTCGAACCTTGACGAGTTTTTCGAGGTGCGCGTCGCGGGGATCAAACAGCAAATCGAGAGCGGCAACGTGGCGCGCACGGTGGACGGACGCACGGCTACGGAGACGTTGCAGGTCATCACGCGCCGTGTCCGCACGATGGTCGCCGACCAGTTCGCCTGTTGGCGCGATGAATTGCAGCCCGCACTCGCGCAGCATGAGATTCGTATTCTCGAAATCAACAAGCTGAAGCAACCAGATTTCAAATGGCTGGAAACTTTTTACCGCGCCAAAGTCCGTCCGGTGCTCACGCCGCTGGCGATTGACCCCGCGCATCCGTTCCCGCAACTGCTCAACAAATCGCTCAACCTCATGGTGCGACTGGAACTGGTGAAGGACGGCAAAGCCCTCAAGCACCTCGCCGTCGTGCAATGCCCGGCGATTCTGCCGCGCTTGATTCAATTGCCGCGCGAAGACGGACGGCGCGACTACGTTTTTCTCGGCCAGCTTATCGGCCATTTTCTCGGCGATCTGTTTCCCGGCACGACCATTCTCGGCTTCTGGCAATTCCGCGTCACGCGCAACAGCGCGCTTTACGTGGACGAAGGCGACACGCCGAATTTGCTCAAGGCCGTCGAGGACGAATTGCACAAACGCCGTCGCGGCGACGCGGTGCGGCTGGAAATCGCGCACGATTGCCCGGAACAAATCAGCGGCGCGCTGTTGAAAACGTTGTCGCTCACCGAAGCAGATTTGTATCTGGTGGACGGCCCGCTCAATCCGACGCGGCTGATGGCGTTGTATCAGGGCGATCATTCGCCAGAACTCCGCGACGCGCCGTTTCTTGCGCCGGTCGCTGCGCCGTTGCGGCGGCAGAAAGATTTGTTTGCCGCGATTCGTGAGCGCGACGTGCTGCTGCATCATCCTTACGAAAATTATTCCAGCGTAGTGGAATTTCTCCAGCAGGCCGCGACCGATCCCGACGTGCTCGCGATTAAAATGACGCTCTATCGCACCGGCGGCGACGCGCGCATCGTCGGTGCGCTCATGGACGCGGTGAACCAAGGCAAGCAAGTCACGGCGGTCGTGGAGTTGCGCGCGCGGTTTGACGAAGCGAACAACATCGAGTGGGCACGCAAGCTGGAGGAGAACGGCGTCCACGTCGTCTACGGCCTCGTTGGTTACAAAATTCACGCGAAGATCGCGCTCGTGGTGCGGCGCGAGGCGAATCAAATTCGCCGCTACGTCCATCTCGGCACGGGCAATTACAATCCCACGACGGCGAAACTTTACACCGACATCAGCCTGTTGACGTGCAAACCGGAGTTCGGCGAGGACGCGACGAATCTTTTTAATTTGCTCACCGGCATCTGCCAATTTCAGGGAATGCAAAAGCTTGTCGTCGCGCCGTTCGAGATGCACGCGAAGTTTTTGCAACTCGTCGCGCGCGAAGCCGCCAACGCCAAACTCGGCTTGCCCGCGCGCGTCATCGCCAAATTCAATTCGCTCGTCGAGCCGCAACTCATCGAAGCGCTTTACGCGGCGTCGCAGGCGGGCGTGAAGATTGACCTCATCGTGCGCGGCATCTGCTGCCTGCGTCCCGGCGTGGCGGGCGTGAGCGAAAATATTTCCGTCCGCAGCGTCGTGGATCGTTTCCTCGAACACTCGCGGATTTACTATTTTGAAAACGCCTGCCAGCCGGAAGTGTTCGTCGGCAGCGCGGACTGGATGCCGCGCAATTTGTTTCGCCGCATTGAAGTCGTGTTTCCCATCGAGGACGGCGTGTTGCAAGACCGCGTCATCCGGGAAATTCTCGGCGTGACGCTGGCGGATAATTCCAAAGCGCGGCTGCTCGGCGCGGACGGCGCGTATCACCGCGCCACGCCGGACGCGAAGGCGTCGCCGCGCCGCAGCCAGTTGGAATTCATCGCGCACACGACCGTCGGCAAACCCACCGCAGCCAAGCGCAAAACCAAATTTCCCCAAGTCGAACTCGTGCCGTCGCCGTTCGCAAAAAAGAAAGCCACATGAACCTCTACATCCTCCGCCACGGACTCGCCGCCGAACTCGGCGAACCCGGCCTGCCCAAAGATTTGAAAGACGCCGACCGTCCGCTCACTGCCAAGGGCAAACAAAAACTCTGGCGCACCACCGAAGCGATGCAAGCGATGGAAATTAAACTCGATGTGGTCATCGCCAGTCCGCTGCTGCGCGCGATGCAGACCGCGCAAATCGTGACTGAGGCACTCGGCCTGCGCCGCAAACTCATCCTCACCGACGAACTCACCCCCGGCGGCAGCCCGAAGGCGTTGATTGACGCCATCAACGCGCTCGGCTCACGCACTCGCAACGTTTTGCTCGTCGGCCACGAGCCGTATTTGAGCAAGCTCATCGCGCTGCTCGCGGCGGGTAACACCGGCGCGGCGATTGATTTGAAAAAGGGCGGACTCGCCAAGCT
>JBJOPC010000306.1:0-8455 GCA_046050965.1 Verrucomicrobiota bacterium
GGCGACTTTGGAACGAAGCTTAAGGTTGCGCGCCATTTCGGGACGGCGCAAATCGAGGTAGCGGTATTGCAGGCGCAATTCCTCGTTCACCTTGTTCGCGATTTCCGGATCGTCCACGGGGAACGGTAGCACTTCCGCCATGTTCAGCACTTCGAGCGCGGTGACGCCGACTTCGATTTCGCCGGTGGGAATTTTTGCATTGTTCGTTCCCGCCGGACGCGCGCGGACTTTTCCGGTGAGACTGACAACACATTCACTTCGCAGCGCCGCGGCCTTTTCAAAAAGTTCCTTGCTCAAATCGCTCGGATCGAAAACCGTTTGCGTGCGGCCTTCGCGGTCGCGGATGTCAATGAAGATGAGGCCGCCGAGGTCGCGACGGGAATGAACCCAGCCGGAGAGCGTGACGGTTTGGCCGATGTGAGCGGGACGGAGTTCGTTGCAATGGTGCGTGCGTTTCATTTCAAATGGGAACGAATGATGGCTGGGCGTGCGGGGGAATTCAAAAACAAAAACACGCCCGGCGGTTTCCCGCCGGGCGTGGCAGTCATGCACCAAAAGTTTTAGCGGCAGTGGTCGTAACCGTGTTCGCGGCGATGTTCGCCCCAACCCCAGCCGAAACTCACGCGCACCGGTTCGCGATAATAAACCACCGGCGGCGCGGACACATACACGACGCGCGGCGCGGGGCAATACGCCGGCTCGCGGTAGTAGACGACGGGCGCAGGCGGCGCGCAGTATTCGGGTTGGCTGACATACACGGTGTGCGGGTGAAAGGCGTCCGCAAGAATCGCGCCGGTGACGAGTCCGGCGATGACCGCACCGACTTCGTTGCCACCGTGCGCTTGCGCTTTGGGCGTTTGCACGGTGAGGAAACTCACTGCGACCAATCCTGCGAGAATCATTTTTTTCATAATCAATCTTTTGTTGTTGGCCGCCGGTGTGGTGGCCGTTGGGAAGACTGACGCGGCGCGCGGGAAATTATTCAAAGGAAGTTTAATCCTCGGTAGCGGCGGTCTGTGACCGCCGCTACAACTACGCCGGGCACCGCTGCCGTCGAGCGCAAATCATTTCTGCTTGAGCACCGCCGCCACCAGCGCGTCCATTGTGTGCGGCTTGGCTTCGAGCGTGGGTGGCAAATCCAGTTTCAGCAAAGCCTTCGTTGTCTCCGGGCCGATGCTGGCGATTTTGGTTTGCGGAAATTTTTTCAGCAACGTGGGCAAATCGAAACGCTCATGGAAATGATTCACCGTCGAGCCGCTCGTGAACGTCAGCCAATCCGCGCCGTCCGCCAGCAACTTCGCGCTCGCACCGGTCACGTCCGCATGGTCGGCCACCGTGCGGTAGCAGGCGATGTCATCCACGATCGCGCCGTGCGCCTCGAGCGCGAGCGGTAGTTCGGGCGATGCCACTTCCGCGCGCAGCAGACAGATTTTCAAGTTCTCGATGCTCTCATATTTTTCAAACGCCTTCGCGACCGCCGCCGCGCGATAATCGTCCGGCATCAAATCTATTTTCAGATGCAGCGCCTTGAGCCGCGCTGCCGTGACCGGGCCGACCGCCGCGATTTTCACGCCGCCGATGTCGCGCATATCCTCGAACGCTTTGAAAAAATTGCTAAAGAATGCGTCCACGCCGTTCGCGCTGGTGAACACGAGCCAGTCGTAGGAATTCAATTCCAACAACGCGTCCGCAACCGGCGCGAGGTTTTGCGGTGGCGCGAATTTGATGACGGGAATTTCCAAAACGTCCGCACCCGCGTCAGAAAATTTCCGCACCAACTCGTCCGCCTGCGCCCGTGCGCGCGTGACCACGACGCGCTGGCCGAGCAATGGCCGTTGCTCGAACCAATTCAGTTGGCCGCGCAGTTTCACCACGTCGCCGATGACGGCGAGCGCGGGCGGCGAAAGCTTTTTCGCAGCGGCGAGCGCGGCGATGTCGGCGAGTGTGCCGCTCACAGATTTTTGCCGGCCAGTTGTGCCCCATTGAATCAGCGCGACGGGCGTGGACGCGGCGAGGCCGTTGGCAACGAGGGAGCGTGTCCAGTCACCGAGATTTTCCGTGCCCATGAGCACGATTTTCGTGCCGGGAATTTTCGCAATCTGCTCGTAGCGCAGCGCGGTGGCGGCGTCCGCCGAATCGCTGTGGCCGGTGAAGACGGTGAAGCTGGAACAGTGCGCGCGGTGCGTGAGCGGGATGCCCGCGTAGTTCGGCACGGCGGTGATGGACGAAACGCCGGGGATAATCTCAAACGGAATTTTTTCCGCTGCGAGTTCTTCCGCTTCCTCGCCGCCGCGACCAAACACGAACGGATCGCCGCCCTTGAGCCGCACGACAATTTTGCCTGCGCGGGCGAGCGTGATGAGTTGGGCGGTGATGTTTTCTTGCGGCACGTCGGTGCGTTTGCCGCGATGGATGAACTCGGCAGTGGCAGGCGCAAGACGGAGCAGGGCGGGGTTGACGAGGGCGTCGTAGATGACCACGTCCGCGCGCGCGAGGAGTTCCGCGCCGCGCAACGTGAGCAAGCCCGCATCACCGGGACCAGCCCCAACGAGATAAACTTTTCCAGAAATTTTCACGCGCGGAGATTACGCGCGGAAAATCCGTGAGGCAATGTTGGAGGCCGATGGCGAGCGTTGCCAATTTCAGCTTTGCCCGCCCGCGTTGGCTCCCTTAACTTCCGGCCATGAAGTCGCCGCAACTTTTTCTCACCACGCTCGTCGGCCTCGCCGCTGCCGCCCATGCCGACACCCTCCAACTCAAGGACGCCGCATCCGTCACCGGCACGATTCTCGCCGAGAAGCGTGACGCCGTGGTCGTGGACATGGGTTACACCGCGCTCGTCATTCCGCAAAATCAAATCGTAAAAATTCTGCGCGACGAGAAAACAGAACCGACCAAGCCGAAGTCGTCCGGGAAAAATTCTGCTGCGCTTGCTATCGTGGCCGAGCCGAAAATCTCCACGCCCGCCGAGACGAAAGTCGCGGCCGGACTTTATTCCCTCGCCGCCAAGGTCGCGCCCGTGCGCGCCGTGCGCGACCTCGTCAATGTGTTGGGCGAAGCGGTCGTGCAGGTTCGCACGCCCGGCGGGCTCGGTTCCGGTTTCATATTGGACGAGGACGGTTTTCTCATCACCAACTTCCACGTCATCGAGGGCGAGACGCAAATTTCCATCGAAGTTTATCACCAGAAAGACGAGCAGATTGACCGCAAGACTTACAAGCAAGTCCGCATCGTGGCGTTGAACAAGTTCGCCGACCTCGTGTTGCTGCGCATCGAAGACAAAGACGCGCCCAAGTTCGCGCACATCGCGCTCGGCGATGACGAAGCACTCGCGACCGGCGAACACGTTTTCGCCATCGGCAGCCCGCTCGGTTTCGAGCGCACGGTCACTGAAGGCATCGTCAGCACCAAGACGCGGCAGATGCAGGGCGATCTTTATTTGCAGACCACCGCGCAAATCAATTCCGGCAATTCCGGCGGGCCGCTGTTCAACATGAGCGGCGATGTCGTGGGCGTGACGAACATGAAAATCACGATGGGCGAAGGTCTCGGTTTCGCGATTCCGGTCACCGCCGTGAAATACTTTTTGGATCACCGTGACGCCTTTGCTTACTCCAACGAAAATCCGAGCAACCCGTATCGCTACCTTGAGCCGCCCAGCCGCACCAAGCTCACGGTGGAAGCGAAATAAATTTCTGCCGATGAAAAAAATCTTTGGCTTGTTGGTCGCGATTTCGTTCACCGCTTCCGCCGCCGTGCCATCGGCGGAAAAACTTTTGCCCGATGACACCCTGGCGGTGGTCAGCGTTCCTGACTGCGCGCGCGCGCGTGAACGCGCGGTGACTTCACCGCAGTTGCAGTTCTGGCACGACGACGCGATGAAGCCGTTTGTTGCCAAGTTCACCAAAAAATTTCAGGACGAATTCACCGCGCCGCTGGAAAAAGAATTGGGCATCAGTTTCTCCAATTACACCGCGCTCGCGCAGGGGCAGTTCACACTCGCGCTCGTGCAGAACGGCTGGCAAGGCAAGGCCGACGCCGCGCCCGCATGGCTGTTGCTCGTGGACGCGCGCACGAACGCTGCGCTGCTTCAAACCAATCTCGCCACGCTGAAACAAAAATGGGCGGAGGCCGGGAAGAAATTCAAAGCCGAGCAGATTCGCGGCGTGGAGTTCACCGTGCTGCTGCTGTCGAGTAACGACGTGCCAGCCACGTTGAAAAATTTCGTCGGCAAAAAAGCCGCGCCCGAATTCACCAGCGAAGAAAAACCCACAGCCACCGAAGCGAAGAAGGATTTGCCGACGGTGGAGATTTATCTCGGCCAAGTGGATTCGCTATTGCTCGCGGGCAGTTCGCCCAAGGTGCTGGAACGCGTGCTGGCGAATCTCGCGGGTGGCGAGTCCGCCACGCTGGCCGAGCAGGGGACATTCGCCGATTGCGCGAACGTGATTCGTGAGGCGAATTTTTTTGGCTGGATCAACGCCAAGGCGTTCGTCGGCATCGCCAACACGCTGCTCGCGCCGAAGACCGAAGACGCCGATGCGCCGTCGCCATTTCCGTTTCGCGCGGACAAGCTGCTCGCGGGGCTGGGTGTGAACGGCCTTCGCGCGTTGGCGTTCGCGGCGCGTCCTGGTGACGACGGCACGGGTGGAGAATTTTTTATTGCCGCGCCAGAGTCCGAGCGCGCGGGTTTGCTAAAAATTTTCGCCGGACAAGCGGGCGAAACTGCGCCGCCGGCGTTCGTGCCAGCCGACACGGTGAAAGTCACACGCTGGCGGTTCGGCGGCAAACGCGGCTGGGAAACTTTGGAGCAGACGCTCGCGCAAATCGCGCCGCAAGCGATGCTCGGCGTGAACTTCATGTTCGCGCAAGCGGGCGGCGACGACCCGAAACTCAAGGAGACTTTCGTGGCGAATCTCGGCGACGACTTGCTGCAATATCAAAAAGCTCCGCGTGGCCAAACGCTCGCGGAACTCACCGCGCCGCCGTCGCTGTTCCTGCTGGCATCGCCTGCGCCGGAGAAATTGCTGGGCGCGCTCAAGCCGTTGTTTGCCGTGGCGTATCGGCGCGGCGAACCGGCGAAAGAGCGTGAGTTTCTCGGTCGTAAAATTTATTCCTACGAACTTGCGCCCGCGCCGCCGCGCACCGGCGCACCGGCGGGCGCGCACAAATTAAATTTTGCCGCCGCGTCCGGCTACGTCGCGCTGACGACGGACGAATCGTTGCTGGAAGAATTTCTGCGCGCGGGCGACACGCCCGGGAAAGCCTTGCGCGACACGCCCGGCCTCGCCGCCGCGCTCGCGCACGTCAGCGGCGACCACACGACGCTCTCGCTCTATGAAAACCAGCGCGAGACGATGCGCGCCACGTTCGCGCTCTACAAACTAATCGGCCTCAAGGCCAGCGAGCCGACCGCGCTCGGCGTTTCCAGCGCGGCGGTGATTTTCAAAGACTGGGCGGACGTGACGCTGCTGCCGGACTACGACGCGGTGCAAAAATATTTTCACTTCACGGTCAGCGCGGTGAACGTCACGGAGTCAGGCATCCAGTTCAAGTTCTTCGCGCCCACGCCGCCGGAGTTGCAGAAGTGATTTTTCAGCCACAGATGAAACACAGATGAGGGAAGATTCTGTCCGCAGATTTCGCGGATTCACGCAGATTAAATCGGAAAGAAAATCTGCGTTAGTCTGTGCAATCTGCGGACGCCTCATCGGTGGCGAAACAAAAACCCGCAACTCTTGCGAGCTGCGGGTCAGTGAATCCAAATTGTTTTAGTAAGGCAGCGGGAACTTCGCCGTGAGTTCACGCACGCGGGCGCGGACTTTGTGCGCGGTCTCCACGTTTTTGATGTCCATCAGCACTTCGGAAATCATGTCGGCGATGGCGGCCATTTCTGCTTCCTTCATGCCGCGCGTGGTGCAGGCGGGCGTGCCGAGGCGGACGCCGCTGCCTTGGAACGGCGAGCGCGTCTCGAACGGAATTGTGTTCTTGTTCGTCGTGATGCCCGCTTCGTCGAGCGCGATCTGGCAATCCTTGCCGGTGAGACCTTTCTCGCCCACGTCCACCATCATCAGGTGATTGTCCGTGCCGCCGCTGACGAGGCGATAGCCGTTGCGCTTCATGCCCGCCGCGAGCGCGGCGGCGTTCTTCACAATCTGCTGTTGATACGTTTTGAATTCCGGCGTCAACGCTTCTTGAAAACAAACCGCCTTGGCCGCGATGACGTGCATGAGCGGGCCGCCTTGAATGCCGGGGAAAATGTTGGAATCAATTTCCTTCGCGTATTTTTCTTTGCACAGAATCAAACCGCCGCGCGGGCCGCGCAATGTCTTGTGTGTCGTCGTCGTGACGAAATCCGCGTGCTCGATGGGGCTGGGATGGATGCCCGCCGCCACGAGACCCGCGATGTGCGCGATGTCCGCGAGCAGCAGCGCGCCGACTTCGCGGGCAATTTCGCCCATGCGCTTGAAATCAATCACGCGCGGATACGCGCTCGCGCCGACCGTGATCATCTTCGGCTTGTGTTCGCGCGCCATCTGCGCGAGTTGGTCGTAGTCAATCAACTCCGTTTTCTGATTCACGCCGTAGTGGATAATCTCGAAAAACTTGCCGGAGAAATTCGCCTTGTTGCCGTGCGTCAAATGTCCGCCGTGGCTCAAGTCCATCGTAAGCATCTTGTCGCCGGGCTTGAGCATGGAGAAATACACCGCCATGTTCGCGCCGCTGCCGGAGTGCGGCTGCACGTTGGCGTGTTCCGCGCCGAAAAGTTTTTTCGCGCGGTCAATCGCGAGTTGCTCGACCACATCCACGTTTTCGCACCCGCCATACCAACGCTTCTTGGGATAACCCTCGGCGTATTTGTTCGTGAGCACGCTGCCTTGCGCTTCCATCACGGCGGGGCTGACGAAGTTTTCGCTGGCGATGAGTTCGATGTTTTCCTGCTGGCGCAGGCGTTCGTGTTCGATGGCGTTGGCGATTTCGGCGTCAACGGTTTTGAGTTTTAATGCAGTGGGGATCATTTGGTCTTCCATTTTCAATACACGGCGTTCGTGACGACCGCCTTCAAATTTTGCGGCGAGAAAAGCATCCACCATCTTCACCGCGAGCGCGGGCGCGGTGAGACGCGAGCCGAGGGAAATGACGTTGGCGTCGTTGTGCTGGCGGGTAAGTTGCGCGCCGAGTTCGTCGAAGACGACCGCCGCGCGCACGCCGTGGACTTTGTTCGCGGTGATGCTCATGCCCACGCCGCTCGTGCAGCAGAGCACGCCGAACTTCGCCTTTTCACTGGCGACCATTTCAGCGACGGACTTGGCGTAGTCCGGGTAATCCACCGATTCCTTCGAGTGACAGCCGAAGTCCGTGAGGCTCACGCCGCGCGCTTTCAAATGTTTCTTGATAGCTTCCTTCAACTCAAAACCGCCGTGGTCGGCGCCGAGTGCGACCTCAACTTGCTGCTCGGAAACTTGCGTGAACGCCGACGGCGAATTCTGCTCGATGAATTTCAGCACCGTGCTGATGCCTTGCTCAATCTGGTCGCGGCAATTGACGTAGGTGTCGTAACCGCTGCCGATGGGGTCGCTGATGTCTTTCTCGAACGGGTCGAGCGTGTCATCGAACTCGCGCAGCAGGAAAGTTTTCTCCGCCGCGAACGGGTAGAGCAACATGATCGTGTCCACGTGGCTGTGCGTCATGCCGAAGATGTAATCCGCGTCGCGCACGAGTTGCGCGGTGAGCATGCGACTGCGTTGGCGCGTGATGTCGAGGCCGAGTTCCTGCATCGCGCGCACGGAATGGTTCGTGGGCGACTGGCCGTCCAGCGCGCCGAGACCGGCGGAGAGGACGCGGAACTCCCCGCGCCCCGCGACCGCGTGGCGGAACAGCCCCTCGGCCATGGGACTGCGACAGACGTTGCCGGTGCAGATGAACAGGATGGTTTTCATTCAGCGAAAAACTGCGGCGGCAAGTTTCGTCGCTGCGGAAGAATCGTCAATGCAGAAGATTTTTTGGAACCGTTAATCTGCGCTAATCAATTTGGGATTCGAGCGGTTGGTCAAAACGTAGCCGCGTGGGTGGCAGTGAACGTTCTCCCTCACCCCGGCCCTCTCCCGCTGTGAGAGGGAGTCACGAACGCGGTTGCCCGAACGTTCGGACGGTGGCATTCGCACCTCGCGCTTACACAAGACTGAAACGCGTCGAAGCGGTTCTCTCTCCCAGCGGGAGAGGGTTAGGGTGAGGGAGAGCGCGTCGTAGTTTCCAACAACGACTGCAGTTCATTTGAAATCGCACTGACGGTGGTCGCGCGCCGCCAGCGGTTCCGGGAATAAACCTTGATAGACATTTGCGGGTCAGTTCTCATAAACCCGTGACCACCGCTGCCCTTACCAAAACCACCTGTGCACGGAGTCGTGCACGCGCGGCGGCTCAATCACAATGTTAGGGATCACCGAGCGCCATG
>JBJOPC010000307.1:0-9401 GCA_046050965.1 Verrucomicrobiota bacterium
GCGCCGTATTTCAAAACTTTGCGTGCGTGTTCGCGGAACAATTCCTCGCCGCCCTTGAGCGAAATGGAATTCACGATGCCTTTGCCTTGAACGCATTTCAGACCGGCTTCGATGACCTCCCATTTCGACGAGTCCACCATGAACGGGACTTTGGCGACTTCGGGTTCGCTGCCGAGCAGTTGCAGAAAGCGACTCATCGCGGCGACGCCATCAATCATCCCTTCGTCCATGCAGATGTCTATGATGTTCGCGCCGTTCTCGACCTGCTGCCGCGCGATGGCGACGGCTTCCTCGTATTTATTTTCCTTGATGAGCTTGGCGAACTTCGGCGAACCGGCGACGTTCGTGCGCTCGCCGATCATGATGAATGAACCGATCTGCTGCGTGAACGGCTGTGAACCACTCAAGCGAAGGGGGAGCGGCGCGGGCGGAACACCGGCTTCCAGCACGGCGCGTTGAGAAACAGATTTGGAACGAGCCGTGCCGGAGGCCGGCGTTCCGAAGTCACGCGGATGCCTTCCTTCGAGTGCTTTCGCAATTGCCGCGATGTGTTCCGGCGTGTTGCCGCAGCAGCCGCCGGCGATGTTGATTAAATTGCTCTGCGCGAATTCGCCGAGAAAATTTCCCATGTCGTCCGGCGTCAAATCAAAGCCCGTCGGCGAGAGAGGATTTGGCAACCCCGCGTTCGGATAGCACGAAATCGCCGTGTTGGATTTCTCCGCGAGTTCCGCGAGAAATGGCCTCATCAAATCCGGGCCGAGCGAGCAGTTGAGGCCGATGGCGATCGGTTTGACGTGCTTCATCGCGTTCCAATACGCTTCAATGGTTTGCGCGGAAATCATCGTCTCGCCGCCGCGACCGACGGCGGCGGAAATCATGATCGGCAAAATCTTACCGTCCTGCTCGAACACTTCCTGAATCGCTACGAGCGCGGCCTTGGCGTTGAGCGAATCAAAAATCGTTTCAACCAATAAAATGTCCGAACCGCCCGCGATGAGTCCGCGAATCTGATGCGTGTAAGCCGTCTTTACCTGATCGAACGTGCAGACGCGAAAACCGGCGTCATCCGCATCCGGCGAATTAGAAAGTGAAACCGTCAGCGGTCCGACTGCGCCGGCGACGAAGCGTGGGCGTCCCGTTTTGTTCGCGATGCGGTCGCACCACTCGCGGCATTGCTTGGCGGACTGCTCGTTGATTTCCCACGCGAGATCGTTCAGGAATTTATTTTCAATGACGCCCTGATAGAATGCCGGGTCTTTGCGCCCGCCATGTTCACGCGGATCGTCCACGAAGAATTCACTCTGCCCGATGCTCGTGGCGGAAAAAGTATTCGTCTCAATGATGTCCGCGCCCGCTTCGAGGAAACGGCGATGGATGTCGCAAATTGTGTCTGCCTGCGTGAGCGAATACAAATCGCCGTTGTTTTTCAGATCCTTCTTGGAGTCTTTGAACCGCTCGCCACGAATCTCCTTCTCGCCCAGCCCGTAGGTGCGGATGGTCGTGCCCATCGCGCCGTCAATGATGACGATGCGTTCCTGCAAAGCTTTAATCAAAGGCTGCGCGTGCGGCTGGTAAATCTCGGCGTTGTTCACGCGCAAAAACTACCAACGCCGCGCCGCCCGCCAAGTAAATAATCAACGTATCCTGATTTGAAGATATGAATTATTCATCTCCTCCACACACCCCCAACGCCATCGCAAAAATCGGAAATCGGAAATCGCCAATCGCCATTCCCCCATTATCCTCTCGCCCGCATGAGCATTCTCGACGAACTCACTTGGCGCGGCCTCATCGCCGACTGCACGGACGCGGCGGAGTTGACCAAAAAACTAGCCGCGCCCACCACGCTCTACTGCGGCTTCGACCCCACCGGCGACAGCCTGCACGTCGGCAGCCTCGTGCCGCTGCTCACGTTGCGCCGGTTCCAGCTCTGCGGCCATTCGCCCATCGCCGTCGCGGGCGGCGCGACCGGCAGCATCGGCGACCCCAGCGGCAAATCGCAAGAACGCCAGCTTCTCACGCAGGAAATTTTGCAGCACAACATCGCCTGCGTTGCCGCGCAACTGAAACGCTGGCTCGACTTCGACGCGCCGAAAAATCCCGCGCGCCTCGTAGACAACGCGAGTTGGACGCAGAATATTTCGTTCCTCGATTTCCTGCGCGACATTGGAAAATATTTCACCGTCAATCAAATGGTCGCCAAAGAATCCGTGCGCGCCCGCATGGAAGACCGCGAGGTTGGCATCAGCTACACCGAGTTCAGCTACATGCTGCTGCAGGCGTTTGATTTCATGGTGCTGCGCCGCGATGCGAACTGCGAACTCCAGATTGGCGGCAGCGATCAATGGGGCAACATCACCGCCGGCATCGAACTCACGCGCAAAAAACTCGGGCAACAGGTGTTCGGCCTCACGCTCCCGCTCGTGACGAAAGCCGACGGCACGAAGTTCGGCAAGACCGAAACGGGAACCATCTGGATTGATGCGAAGAAGACGAGCGTCTATAAATTTTTCCAGTTCTGGGTCAACACCGACGACCGCGATGTCATCCGCTACCTGAAATTTTTCACCTTCCTCACGCGCGAAGAAATTGCCGTGCTTGAAAAACAACACGCGGAAAATCCCGGTGGCCGCGTCGCGCACAAGGCGCTGGCGAAGGCGGTCACGGACTTGATCCACGGCGCGAACGCCACCGCCGAAGCCATCCGGGCGAGCGAGATTTTGTTCGGCGGCGAGCTGGCGGGCGTGAGCGAAACCACCTTCAACGACATCGTCGGCGAAGTGCCGACAAAAGAAATTGAACGCGCCAAACTTGAAGGCGCAGGAATTCCGCTTGTGGAATTGCTCGTTCACTCCGGCCTTTGCCCTTCCAAAGGCCAAGCCCGCAAAGACGTGGAAGGCGGCGGCGTGAACCTGAACAACATTCGCGAAGCCAACCCCGCGCGCGCCGTCACCGCGCGCGACCTGCTCTTCGGCAAACACCTCCTGCTCCGCAAAGGCAAAAAAAATTACGTCGTCGTCACAGCGAAGTAGTCCGCAGATTGCACAGATTTATGCCGATTGGGGAATCTGCGGCCATCTGCGAAATCTGCGGAAACGCTTTCACCGCGCCGCCCAGCCTTGTTTCATCAAACCAAGCAAGTGCGCCAGAGCCTCCTTATAGCTGCGCCCCTTCTGATCGGCCAGTTGGCGGGCGCGCTTGTCGAGTTGCGATGCCATCTCGGCGGATTTCTCTGGCGGACAACCCAGCGTGACGAGTGCAGCGGCGAGTTGGTTGAGTTCAGGATTCATCGGAAATAAAAAACGCGGACGGAATCGCTTCCGCCCGCGTTTGCGAAAAAGTTCAACTCACTTCACCGAATCGCGCGGGACGATTTTCACGCTCTCGATGTTCATGCGTTTGAGCGGACGGTCACCGGGCGCGCAGGCCGTGGTGCCGATTTTTTCCAGCACGTCGTCGCCTTTGATGAGCTTGCCGAAGACGGTGTATTGCTTGTCCAGAAAGCGCGGGTCGCCGTGGCAGATAAAGAACTGCGAGCCGGCGGAGTTGGGATCGTTCGAGCGCGCCATAGAGAGCGTGCCGCGCGTGTGCGGCTTGTCGTTGAACTCCGCTTTGATTTGGTAGCCGGGACCGCCCGTGCCCCAGCGACTCGCGTTAGCTTCATCCTTCGTGAGCGGGTCGCCGCCCTGAATCATAAAGCCCTTGATGACGCGATGGAAACAAGTGCCGTCGTAAAAGCCTTTCTTCGCAAGGTTGGTGAAATTCTTGACGTGGCCGGGCGCAACGTCCGGATAAAATTCGGCGATCATTTCGCCTTCGCTGGTTTTGATGATGGCGACTTCGTTGGTATTGGCACTCACAGGTTTTTCTTCTTTCGTTTCGGGTTTGGTTTCAGTTTTGGTTTCCGCAGATTTGGCGGCGGGCTTGTTCGTGTCCTCCGCGTTGCAGGCGGTGAGACCGAGCGCAAGGCCGAGCGCGCACAGGGCAAAGAGGTTTTTCATAGCGCGCAAAATCTTCCACGCCGACTCCCCAAAGTCACGCCCGGAATTTTGCCGCGC
Organism: Verrucomicrobiota bacterium; assembly: GCA_046050965.1. Classification (GTDB taxonomy): domain Bacteria; phylum Verrucomicrobiota; class Verrucomicrobiia; order Limisphaerales; family JAFMIX01; genus JAFMIX01. The sequence goes on from JBJOPC010000307.1 coordinate 4,059, forward strand.
TGGTTGTAACCATTCCGAAAAAACTGCCGTCTCTCCCGCTGTAAGCCAAACGCTCGGTTGACCGAGCCAAACAAAAAAACACAACACCAGACACACTATGAAAACGAATAAATTGATGACACTCGCGCTCGGCGCGTTGCTCGCCGTCGGCACAGTTGCCCACGCACAGGATGAAAAGAAACCCGAAGGCAAACCGCCCGGCGAACAAGCGGGCGGACCCGGCGGACCCGGCGGCGGCCAACGCGCCCCTCGCATGACTCCCGAAGAACGCTTCGCCAAACTCTCCACCGACCTCGCGCTCACCGACGACCAGAAGCCGAAGGTCAAAGCCATCATGGAAGACACCCGCACCCAGATGCAGGGTTTGAAAGACCTCTCGCAAGAAGACCGCCGCGCCAAAGGCAAAGAGATTGCCGACGCCCAGAAAGCGAAAATTAAAGAAGTGCTCACCGCCGAGCAATTCGCGAAATTTGAAAAACTCCCCATGATGGGTGGCGGTCGCGGTGGTCGCGGCCCCGGCGGCCCCGGTGCTCCCGGCGGCGAAGGCAAAGCGCCCAAGGGCGACAAAGCTCCCCCGGCTGACAAGAAAGAATAATCTCGGTTAAAAAACAAAACCCGGAACTGCTCGCGCAGTTCCGGGTTTTTTTGCGTTTAGAATTTATTTACACAAAAAATCACGCGGATCCGTCACGCGTCCTGTGATGGCACTTGCAGCGACCGTCGCCGGGCTGGCAAGGAACACCTGCGATTCCTTGTCGCCCATGCGACCGGGGAAGTTGCGATTCGTCGCGCTGATGCATTTGAGTCCCGGTTGGTTCATGCGACCAAAGGTGTCCACTGGCCCGCCGAGGCACGCGGCACAACCGGCGTTTTCTGTCATGCGCACACCCGCGCCCACGAGAATTTCCCAGATGGTTTCGTTGCCCCAACGCGTGTTTTGTAATTCATGCACGATGTCCGGCGTCGCGGGAACGCCAAACGTATCAATCGCAACTTTGTGTCCGCGCAACACCCGCGCGAACTCCACGAAGTCGCTCGTCTTGCCGCCGGTGCAGGAACCGACGTAGGCGCGATCCAATTTCATGTCCATGTCCTTTGCGCGTTTGCGCTGACCGGGGTCGGGGTGACACGCGACGGTCGGTTCGAGCTTGGACAAATCCACGACGAGTTCGTAGACGAAGTTCTGCTTCGCATCCAACTCGACCGGTTCGTAGCTCGACTTCGTGCCGTTGAGTTTCACACGCGCGTCCACGTATTCCGCCGTGCGCGCGTCGAACGGGAAGATGGCGTTCTTGCCGCCCGCCTCGATGGCCATGTTCGCCACCGTCATGCGGTCGTCCATCGAAAGGCTCGCGATGCCAGAGCCGTCGAACTGCATCGCGCGATACGTCGCGCCGTCGAAACCGATTTCGCCGATGCAATGCAGAATGATGTCTTTCGCCATCACGCCCGGCTGCAATTTTCCTTCGAGCCGGAAGTGCATCGTCTCGGGAACTTTTATGAGCAACTTGCCCGTGCCCATGACGAAACCCGCGTCGGTGTTACCGATGCCGGTGGCAAATTCGTTGAACGCGCCCGCCATGCAGGTGTGCGAGTCCGTGCCGAACAAAACTTCGCCGGGGCGCGTGTGGCCTTTCGCCGGCAGCGCCGCGTGGCAAACGCCCGCGTAGTTCGAGCCGTATTGGCGTTTGAGATTTCCCTTGGCCGCATCGTATTTCCAAGTGCCGTTCGGGTCGTCGATCACGTCGTAAAAATACGGCAACGATTGTTCACGCGAAAAGTCGCGGAGGATGTCCACGTTGCGGTTCGACTTGGAATCGGCGGTGAAAATGTAGTGGTCAGGAATGATGACCACGCGGTCTTTGTTCCAGACCTTCGCATCTTTGCCGAACTCGCGCTTGAACACGCCAATGGTCCCCGGCCCGCACACGTCGTGCGTCATCAGCACATCGGCATTCACCCAGATATTATCGCCGGCTTGCACGGAAGCTTTTCCGGCGGCGCGGGCGAGAAGTTTTTCAGTCAACGTCATGCTGCGAAGCTAGCCGACTGCGCGGCGAACTTCAATCTTGAAGAAAAACAACGCCGGCTACGCTGATTCCAAAATCACGTTCCCATACTGCGTCGTATCGCCCGTGCGGATGAGACCGATGGCGTGCGGGACACGTTTTTTGAAAGCCACGTGCGGCTCGTGCGCCAGCGTCACGCCCTTGAGCGCAGCGGCAAATGCGCGCTGCGTCGCCGGTGAATTGCTTTGCAAAAATTCCTTCGCCATCCACGCCTTGTCGAACACACCTTGCCCGCGCACCGCCGCGAGCGCCTGCAACACCGTCGGCACATCGTCCACCAGCGAAATATCCACCGTCTCGATCATCGGCCAGAACGGAAAGCCACGGTCGGCGATGACCAGCGTGTTGGTGTGACGGATGCGCGCGAGCAGTTCCAGCAAGCGCGGATTGAGAATGCCTGTCTTGAGCATGGCGCGAGTATGGCAACGCCCACGACACCGACGCCAACGAAATTTTCTGGCTCGCAACCAGCCGCGCCTTGCGGTGAAATGCCCTGCGTGATTCATCCGACCGCCATCATTTCACCGCAAGCCAAGTTGCATCCATCCGTCACCGTCGCGCCCTACGCCGTCATTGACGCGGGCGTTTCACTGGGCGCGGGCTGTGTCGTCGGACCGCACGTTCATCTCACCGGCGTCACCGAGATTGGCGAACGAAATATTTTTCACGCCGGCTGCGTCATCGGCGACGCCCCGCAAGACCTCAAATATAAAAACGAACCCACGCGCGTCCGCGTCGGCCACGACAATGTCTTCCGCGAACACGTCACCGTCCACCGCTCCAACAAGCTCGCCGAAGACACCGTCATCGGCTCGCACAATTTGCTCATGGCCAATTCCCACGTCGGCCATAATTCCCAACTCGGCGACCACATCATCCTCGCCAACGGCGCGCTCCTCGGCGGTCACGTCACCGTGGGCGACCGCGCCTTCATCTCCGGCAATTGTTGTGTCCACCAGTTTTGCCGCGTCGGCACACTCGCCCTCATGCAAGGTAACTGCGCCATCAGCCAAGACCTTGCGCCCTTCACCATGGTGCATCACGTCAACGAACTGTGCGGACTGAACATCATCGGTCTGCGCCGCGCGGGCATCGGCGCAGCGGAACGATTGGAGTTGAAGCAACTCTACAAAAAACTTTTCCGCTCCGGCGAAAACTTCCGCAGCGCCATCTCCGCCGCGCAAAAAGAATTCACCAGCGCGCCCGCGAAAACCTTGCTGGAATTTTGCGCCACCACCAAGCGCGGCGTCTGCGCCGACTCCGGCAGTGTGAGTGACGTGGAAACTAGCGCCGACTAGCAACATAGCTGCGAAGCAGCGTCAGAAGGTAGCCCACGGCGCGAGCCGTGGGTTTGATGTTTTGGGAAGCAAGCCCCAGAGGGGCGAAAGACGAAGGATGGAAATTCTATCGCCCCTACCGGGGCTTATGCCGTCGCATACTTTTCCCACGGCTCGCGCCGTGGGCTACCTTCTGACGCAACTCCGTTGCTGATTCACGCCAATGAAATTAATTCGCATCCATTCGTGGATGAATCACGCTTTCGGCTTCAACTGCGGGAACAGGATCACGTCGCGGATGCTTTCCTGACCGAGGAGCATCATGCAGAGGCGGTCGATGCCGATGCCGATGCCGCCCGCCGGGGGCATGCCGTGTTCGAGCGCGACGAGAAAATCCTCGTCCAGCTTCTGTTGCTCGCCGCCGGCTTGGTGTTCCAGCGTGGTGCGTTGCGCGATGGGATCGTTCTGCTCGGTGTAACCGGGCGCAATCTCCTGGCCGTTGATGCAGCACTCGAAGACTTCGACGGTCGTCGGGTCGTCGGGCGAAAGCTTGGCGAGCGGCACGAGTTCCTTCGGCAGGTGCGTGACGAACGTGGGATTTTTAATGTTTCGTTCAACTAATTTTTCAAATACAGCACCGGTGACTTCAAAGTCTTCGTAGCCTTTGGCAATGTCCCCAGCCAAGTTCAAGTCTTCCATCGCTCGGCGACGACGCTCTTCTGGTGTGACATCAAACCAATCTTGACCAGCAACCTCACAGACGAGCTCTTTGTATTTGGCCCGCCGCCACGGTGAGTTTAAATCAATTTCCAGACGTTTTGCGTAAGGAGTCAGCCACTTTTGAATACGTTCCAAATTTTCGATTCGTTTGTCTGAATGGTGTTTTTCCTTATAAGAAGCCAAAGCAGCTTGGATCTCTGCAATCTTGAGTGAAACCGACTCTGCGTTTTCATTATTTGAAAGGAGTGTCTTGCCTTTTTCGATAAGGTGCTTTGCCTTTTCTTCAAAGCTGGCAATGGTTTTTGCGTGTGCTTCAGCATTCTCTTTTTCAAACGAAGAAGCAAAATCTTGCACGGCCTTCAACGCCCGCAGAACTAATTGTTCTGTCTCTTTGGAATCAGGAAGAAGCTTTTGACATTCCTGAATTTCCGACAAGCAAAATGCATAGCCGCTAAATTCAGCAGAATCAGAATTTGTTAAGAATGATAGAGCTAATTTAAATTGCGCGCTAATGGAGTCTCTTCGCGGTTGATATGCGAGTAAGGTTCCACAGGCTTTCAGCGCGACGCGTTTAACCAACGACTCCACCGTCTCCATCATCGTCTCGTAATCTCCGAACGCCTGATACGCTTCGAGCATTGTGAATTCGGGATTGTGCCGGCGCGAGAGACCTTCGTTGCGGAAGTTCTTCCCGATTTCGAACAGCTTATCAATGCCGCCCACGAGCAGCCGCTTGTGGTAAAGCTCCAGCGCGATGCGCAGATAAAACTCGCAGCCGAGCGCGTTGTGAAAGGTCTTGAACGGAGCCGCCGCCGCGCCGCCGGGAATCGCCTGCATCGCGGGCGTCTCCACTTCCATGTAGCCGCGCTCGTGAAAGAACGCGCGGATTTCGTGAACGATGTCGCTGCGCGCTTTGAAAGTTTTCCGCACGTCTTCGTTCGCCATCAAGTCGAGGTAGCGTTGGCGGTAGCGGATTTCCGTGTCTTCTAGTCCGTGCCACTTGGCGGGCGGCGGACGCAGCGCCTTCGAGAGGATGGTGAACGACTCCAGCTTGATGCTCGGCTCGTTGGTCTTGGTGCGGAACATCGTGCCGCGCACGCCCACGAAATCGCCGAGGTCGAGGTGCTTGAAGATGTCGAACTGGTCGTCGCCGAGCGCCTGTTTCTGCGCGTAAGCCTGCACGCGGCCGGACTGGTCGCGCACGTCGATGAAGATGGACTTGCCCATGTCGCGGTGCGCGGTGATGCGCCCGGCGACGGCCACGGGCGCGCCCTCGG
>JBJOPC010000308.1:0-11490 GCA_046050965.1 Verrucomicrobiota bacterium
AACTTCGTGATGCCGGCGGCTTCCTCGAAAATCATCCGGCGGTCTTCGGGCTTGCTGGACAAAATCTGCGTGATGTTGCCCTGCGCCATGATGCTGTAACTGGTCTTGCCCATGCCCGTTCCCATGAAAAGCTGCTGCACGTCTTTGAGGCGGCACGGAGTTTTGTTGATGAAGTATTCGCTGCCGCCGTCGCGGAAGACGCGGCGCGTGACGGTCATTTCGCTGTAATTAATTTCGACGCCCGCCGCGCGTAAATTTTCTTCGTCCACGCCGCCGATGGTCAGGGAAACTTCCGCCATGCCGAGCGGCTTGCGTCCGTCCGTGCCGTTGAAGATCACGTCGGCCATTTCGCCGCCGCGCAACGCCTTGGCCGACTGCTCGCCGAGCACCCAGCGGATGGCGTCGGAGACGTTCGATTTGCCGCAGCCGTTCGGCCCGACGATGGCAGTGACGCCGGGCTGAAAATTCAGCGAAGTTTTGTCCGCAAAAGATTTGAAACCGAGGACGGTCAGATTCTTGAGATACATAAAATTTGTGGCGGTCATCAAACGGCAATTGGCGCGGGCTGTAAAGCGGAAAACCACCATTAGCGGGGTAGGGCAGGGCAGAGCGGCACAAGTAATTGGTGAAACGGGCTAAAAACCTCCGAAATCGAAGCTTTTTGCTCCGGCGTTGGAGTTAAAAGCTCCGATTTAGCAGTTAATAACTACGACTTGGCAGTTAAAAGCACCGATTTCGAGGTTAAAAGCTTCGACTTGGCAGTTTTTAGCTCCGAAATCGCAGTTCAAAGCTCCGGCGTCGGGGTTAGGAACTTCAATGAACCTGTAGGTAACAGCGTAAAGAGTCTCATTCATTCCTTTCGGCGGGCGGCGGGTTTCAGTTTGGTCAGAGACTCGTGACCTCGTCTCCTACAAAAATTTTGCGACGAGTCGCTGCACTTACTTCATCGTGGCCATCGCGGCGAGGAGGGTTTTGACGGGGAAAGGTTTTTCGATGATAGCGGAAATTTTTTGCGCGCGGAGTTGTTCGAGTTCCGCGCCTTCGAGGCGTCCGCTCATGGCGACGATGGGCAGACCGGGGAGCATTCGCTTGACGATGCGGATGAAGCCCACGCCGTCGAGGTTCGGCATATGGATGTCGGTAACGACGCAAGCAATCTCGTGTTTTAACTCGGTGATTTTCAGTAGCGCTTCGGTGCCGTTGTTCGCTTCGACGATTTTGAAATTGTGTTTGCGCAACGCCGCGCCGCAGACGGTGCGGATGTTGGCTTCATCGTCCACGAGCAAGACGAGGCGTTGATGGCCGTCGAGGTTTTCATGCGCGTGGGCTTTGGTGATCGCGGGTTCGGCCAAAGTTTGCACGGGCAGGTAAACATGGAATGCCGTGCCGCGCCCGACGAAGGAATAAACGCGGATGTCGCCTTGGTGGTCGTTGATGATGCCGACGACGGTGGAGAGGCCGAGGCCGGTTCCTTTGTCGGAATCTTTGGTGGTGAAGAATGGCTCGAAGATGCGGTCTTGCACTTCGGGCGTCATACCGACCCCAGTGTCGGCGACGGTGAGCATGACGTATTCGCCGGGCGAAAGCGTGTTGAGGTTGCTCTTGTAGGAATTATCCACGGACATGACGCGCGCGGTGAGCGAGAGTGTGCCGCCGTCGGGCATGGCGTCGCGGGCGTTGACGGCGAGGTTGAGCAGGACTTGGTGGACTTGGGTAAAATTGCCGATGATGCCCGGTAAGCTGTCTTCGAGTTGGATGATAATCTCGATGCTTTTTGGGAACGTGGCGCGCACGACTTTTTCCAATTCGCCGACGACGGCGTGGAGGTCCACGGATTTTTTCTCGCCTTCAACACCGCGCGCGAAGGTCAAAAGATTCCGCACCATGTCCGCGCTGCGGCGCGCGCTCATGCCGATGAGGTCGAGAATTTTCCGGTCGTCGGGCGTGAGTTGGTCGCTGAACAAATCTAGCCCGGCAAGAATGGGCGCGAGGGCGTTGTTCAAATCGTGCGAGATGCCGCCGGCTAGAACGCCGATGGCTTGCAAGCGTTGCGAGCGTTCGATTTGCTTGAGCGTGTTCTTGCGCTCGGTGCAATCCACGATGCAGAAAATCCAGCCGGACTCTTGCCCCTCGTGTTTCGCCTCGGCCACGGCGGTGCAATAAACCCACAAGTCGCGCGCCGCTCGTGTCTGGATGCGAAACTCGCAGGCGAGTGGCGTGCCTTGCTGCACGAGTGCGTCGTAAAGTTCGCGGAACATTTTGCGGTCGAGCGGGTGGACGGATTCCCACCAACCTTCGCCCACGCAATCCGCCGCGCTCATGCAAGTCAGCTTGAGCCATTCGCGGTTGACGAACTCGCATTGCTGCCGCGCGTCGAGCCGCAGCACGCCAGCGGGAACGGTGTCGGCAAGCACTTTGAACCGCTGCCGCTCGGCGTCAATCAGCCGCAACTCTTCTTTGAGCAGCGATTCTTTTTCCGCGCGGTGCGACTCGATGAGTTCCTGCGAACTGATTTCCAGCGAGCGTTCTAGCATCACGCGGTCGGCGTCCGACTGTTCGTAAGCCTGATCCACGGCCGTGATGAACTCGCGCCATTCTGGCGGCGGCGTGAAGTCCGCGCCGAAGTGACGGCGAAGTTGACGGGTGAGCAAGCGGTGCATGAACAAGGAAATTATTTTTCGGACAAGTGAATGATGGTCATCGTCTGGTTGTGCAACTCGCACTTGCCGCCCGCACCGAACGGCGAAACTTCGCCGTAGGAATAAAACCCGGTCAACACCGTGTCCGCGCCCATCACGTCCCGCACGGCTTCGACTTCCTCCTCGATGCGTTGCTTCAGCACGAGCTTGCGCCCGACGCAACTGATCAGCACCGCGAGTTCCGGCGCGCTCGCCTTTGACGCGGTCGCCGCTGTGCCAGCACCGTCAATGAGCCGATCGAAATTTGCTTTCATCAAGCGCGCGTAAGAACCTTCCGGCACGTCGCCTGCGAACGTCATGCTCTGCGTCGCTTCGTCCACCGCGAGAATCGTCCGCACCACGCCCGTCTCGCCGTCCGCCGTCCGCAGGCTCAACGGAAACAACAGTCCGGAACCCGGCAAATCTTTTGCCTGCTCGCCGAGATATTTTTTGTAGAGCGCGAGTGCGGACTGCCCGTCGAATTCGTAAAGCACGTTGCCGAGCGACTTGGTGATCTTGCGCTCCGGGCCGAATGCGTCCCAACCGCCGAACGCACTGTAACCGACGCGCAGATTTTTTCCGTAAAGTCCCACTGCCACCACCGCGTCGCGCTGCGCCACGCCGTCCCAGACGACAAGTGTCTCGGCGAACCGCGCACCGTCGCCCGCCAGCCCGCCGGTCACGCACACGCCCGTGGGCAACGCCCGCGTCATGCCCGCGAGCAACTCCGTGCCGTTGGTTTTCAAGCCGTCGGACAACATGAGGACGTGCGAAAGTTTTTCTGCTTTGCCCGCGACGTTCACGGTCGGCGGCAAGGCGCGCGCCACTTGTTCACCCGCCGCCGCGCTGCCGCCGGCGTCCGCGAGGCTGATGTGCGCGAGGTGCAGGCCGGTTTGCTCAAATTGAATCGCCGTCGCCACGACCGAATCGTCGCTGACTTCCGTGCCGCAGATTTCGCCAGCGGTGGAGCAGCCGAAGAGTTGTGCGCCGGGATTTTTTTTGTGCAGCGCGGTGAGGAGTTCGGAATTTTTCAGCGCGGCGGTCGCCCCGAAGACGAAGACGAGGTTCGGCGTGGTGGCGTCGTGGCGCGTGGTAGTCCAACCGGCAGCGGCAGTCCATTTGGATTGGCTGATTTTCATAAACCAAGTTCTCCAGTTGTGCGCGGCACAGAAACCTCGCGCGATTGACGGCGTGGGGACACGAAGTTTCTACCAGCGTCGGCGGAGTAAGACAAATGGTTTCCGAAATGTCAGCGCGCGGTAGTGCAAAAAACGCGCCCGGTCGGGCGCGTTTTGGAAAATAATCGCGCGTTGCTTACGCCGTCGGCACGGGCAGCGGAGTGCCAAGACCGGGCAGCGAGGGCGGCACGGCGGGCTTGGACGGCGTTTCCGGTAGCGGCGTTCCGGCGGGCGCACCAGTCATTGGCCCTACTTCCGTCGGCGGTTTTTCCGGCGGCGTGAATTTGCCGGTGTTGACGATGTCGGCGACTTGCGCGCCGTCGAGCGTTTCAAATTCCAACAGGCCGTTCGCAATGATTTCCAGTTTGTCGCGGTGCGTCTGGATGAGCTGCGTGGCGGTCTTGAACGCTTCTTCGATGATGCGTTTCACTTCGCTGTCAATTTCCTGCGCGGTGCTTTCGCTGTATTCCTTGGCGCGCCCCATGTCGCGACCGAAGAAGGAAAATTCCTGACTCTCGCCGTAGAGCACATGGCCGAGTTTCTCACTCATGCCCCAGTGCATGACCATCGCCTTGGCGAGTTGCGTGGCTTGCTGGATGTCCATCGCCGCGCCGCTCGACACATCGTCAATGACGTATTGCTCGGCGATGCGTCCGGCCATGGTCATGATGATGGTGTCAATTGCCTGCTTGCGCCTCATGTTCAACACGTCTTCTTTGGGCAACGACATCGTCACGCCGAGTGCGCGACCGCGCGGGATGATGGTGACCTTGTGCAACGGGTGCGTGTGCTTGAGTAAAACATTCACGAGCGCGTGGCCGGCTTCATGCCAAGCGGTCGCCTTCTTTTCCTCATCGCTCATCGCCATGCTGCGGCGTTCGCGACCCCAACGGACTTTGTCGCGCGCTTCTTCCAACTCGGCCATGCCGATGGCTTTTTTATTTGTGCGCGCGGCGAGCAGCGCGGCTTCGTTCAAAAGATTGGCCAACTCCGCGCCGGAATAACCCGGAGTGCCGCGTGCGATGATGGACAAGTCCACGCCCGCCGCGAGTTTCACGCTCTTGGCGTGAACTTTCAAAATGCCTTCGCGCCCGCGCACATCTGGGAGGTTCACCGTGACTTGGCGATCGAAACGTCCGGGGCGCAGCAACGCAGGGTCGAGCACGTCGGGACGGTTCGTCGCGGCGATAATAATAATGCCGTCTTGCGTGTCGAAGCCGTCCATCTCCACCAGCAACGCGTTTAAAGTTTGTTCGCGCTCGTCGTTGCCGCCGCCGAGACCGTGGCCGCGTGAGCGTCCGACGGCGTCAATTTCATCAATGAAAATCAAACACGGCGTGGCCTTGCGCGCCTGCTCGAACATATCGCGCACCCGGCTCGCGCCGACGCCGACGAACATCTCGACGAAATCCGAACCGCTGATGCTGAAGAACGCCGCGTCGGCTTCGCCCGCGATGGCTTTTGCCAAAAGCGTTTTGCCCGTGCCGGGCGGACCAATCATCAACACGCCTTTGGGAATCCGTCCGCCGAGGCGTTGAAATTTCTTCGGGTCTTTCAAGAACTCCACGAGTTCGGAAACTTCCTCCATTGCTTCCTCCACGCCCGCTACGTCTTTGAACGTCGTTTTGTTTTTGTCCTTCGCGAGCAAGCGCGCTTTGCTGCGGCCAAAACTCATCGCGCCTTTGCCCGCCGCTTTAATCTGGCGGAAGACGAAAAAGTAAAGCAGCCCAATGATCAGCAGGAACGGCAAAAAATTGGTAAGCATCACGAGCAAGATCGGGTTTGGCTTGCGCGATTTGAAAATGGTCGTCTTGAGAAAATCCTGCGTTGTCTGCGGCGTGAGATAAACTTGCGCCGTGAACGGCACGAGCACTTCTTTGCGATCCGACCCAATCACGTGTTGGCCTTTGGCGTCGAGTTTGTAATAGGAGCCGGTGATGTCGCGGAGGAAGTCTGCCGACTGCACGTCGAACACAATCACCGCGTCCGCAATGCCGTTGGACTCCACCTTCGCCATGAATTCAGACTGCGACAACGGCTTGAGCTGCGGTTCCATGCGGTCTTTGAAAAAAAACAGCGTGGCGGCGATGCCGATGATGGGAATCCAAATCCACGCGCCCGGGGCGAAGTTCATGCCGTCGTTGTTGTCGGGCTTGCGCGGTTTGTTCGGTTTGGTGTCGTCTGCCATATAATTCGCCGCAGTTTATACCACGCGCGAAACGGCGTCGCAACCTTGCTGATTTTGTGGGGAGAATGAGCGAGGCTGGCTTCGTTCGGAGTCACGCCTTTAGGCGGTTTGGGCATTCACCCACGCGGAGCCGCCGAAAGGCGGAACTCTGAACGAAACATTTTCACGCGCGTGGTAACGTCACCACCAGCGATACGCTCGTGCCTTGGCCGGGCGCGCTGATGACGGAGAATTTTCCCGCCATCGCATCGGCGCGGCGCTTCATGTTGCCGAGGCCGTTGCGGAGCGCTTCGTTCGGCGCGGCGGGGTCGAAGCCGTGACCGTCATCGCGCACGAGCATTTCCAAAACGTCGCCGGTGACTTTTGCGTGGACGCGCACTTCCGTGGGCGCACCGTGCTTCACCGCGTTGGTCAACGCCTCTTTGACGATGAGAAAAATATTATGGCGCAACTCCGGCGGCAACGGGCGCGCGGGCAAATCGTGCGGCAAATCCAGCCGACACCGAGTGCTGCCGTCGGCGAACATTTCGTCCGCGAAGTGCGCAAGGTATTCGACGAGACTCTGGAGCGAATCGCCGCTCGGCCGCACCGCCCAGACGATTTCTTCCAACGCGCGCACGGTCTGCGCGGCGGACTGGGAAATTTTCTCCGTGTGAATTTCCAACTGCGCGGCGTCCGCGCGGTCGGCGCGGATCAAATCGCTCAACAGTGAAATGCGCGTGAGCGACGAGCCAAGGTCGTCGTGCAAATCCTGCGCGATGCGCGCTCGCTCGCGTTCCAGCGCGCGTTCTTGGTCGGCGCGTTGCAGTTGCCGCCAGAATTTTTGTTTCTCAAACCGGCGGACACCCACGCCCACGCCCGCCAGCAACGCGACGACGGCGAGTGAGGCGAACCACCATGTTTGCCAAAAGCGCGTGACGATAAAATCACTGAACGAAGTCGCCACCGCGAGGTCGCTGAAAATCCAGCCGCCGCCGCCGCCCATGTGGCGGACGCGGATTTGGTCGAACGCGGCGTTGGCCTTGAACTTGGTGACTAGTGCGCGCGGTTGGTTTTCTTCCGTCGCGCCGAGATTCAAGTTGGGACTCAACCACACCGTCACCCGGTCGTCGCCGCCGCGCACGAACTGGACTTTGAAAACGAGGGTGCGGGCGTTGCCGCGCCGGGGCAGTTCGTAAGGCTGCACGTCGGCGTCGCTGAACAATTCCGGGCGCGACGACGAGAGGTCGAAATCGCCGGGCGTTTTGTTCGTGGGAAAAGTTTCCGCCGTGTAAAACGCGCTGTAGGCCCAAGCCTTCGGAGAGTTGCCGATGGCGAGATGTTTTTCGTCGCCAAAAAAAAGTTGCAGCCCGGCGTAATACTCCTCGGTGCTGACATCGGAGAGTGGATCCACGCGGAATTTGAAATACAGCGTGTCGCTGTCGAGGTCGTCGCGTTGCACCGCGCCGTGTAGCAAATCCACGCTGTCGCCGTTCTCGTGGGCCAGCGTGGCGTCCGGGTGACTCCACAAAATCGTGGCGTCCGCCGGGCGTGCGAGCAGCACGAGCGCGAGCGCCACGCCGAGCCAAGCGGAGAGCCGAGCCGGGTGCAGGGATTTTTTAGCGGGGATTTTCCGGCGCGTATTCAAAGTGGCGTTTGAGTTTAAGAATCGGCGCTTCAAAAAAATGGAAGCTCACATACGCCGCTAGAATGGTCGCGCCGAGAGCGAGCGGAAACTCGAGGTAAAGCTTCGTCGTTCCCAGCCAGCGCGCCACGAGCAGGAAGCAAAGTTGGTGCAGCACATACAGCCCGTAGCTGATGCCGCCGAGCCAGCGCAGCCAGCGGAGCGTGAACAAGCGCGTGAGCGGAGCCGCGGCGGCGTCCACGATACAAAAGCCGATGAGCGCGAAATAAAACATCGGGATGAGCGAGAGCTTGAACGCTTGCAGCCACAGGAATTTTCCGCCGGACAGCAGCACGAACGCTGGCACGAGCAGCACGCCCAGCACGACGAACAGCCAGCGGAATAATTTGGTTTGCCGCCATGCGTCCGCCGTGTTGCCCGTGAGCAGCCACGCCAGCAGCGCGCCGTAGCCGAGCGCATCCGCGCGCGTGAAAGTGAAATATAAAACTTCGATGCCGTGCGTGACGAACCAGAACCGCAGCAGCACCGGCGCGACGAGCGTGGCTACGAGCAACCAGCCGAATTGCCGCCGCGACAGCACGAACACGAGCAGCGGCCAGAGCAGATAAAAATGTTCTTCCACCGCGAGCGACCAGAAATGGCCGGGGCCAGAATCGGTCAGGCTGGGAAAAGTCTGCGGCAGATTTTGCAGGTAAAACCATGCCCACCATTGCGCGTTGAACGACGAGATTTTCATGCCCAGCACTAACGGCAGCACGAAGAAATGGATGATTAAAAAACCGTAGTAGAGCGGAAAAATCCGCAGCGTGCGCCGCGCGTAGAACGTGCGGAAATAATGCGGCGAGTCTTTGGACAGCAGGAGAATTCGCGTGATGAGAAAACCGGACAGCACGAAAAATAAATCCACGCCCGTCTGTCCGAACGCCGAGAACTTGATCACGCTCGCGGGCAGGCCATGATGACGCACGAGGTGGAACGCCATCACCATCAGCGCAGCGAGCGCGCGGATGCCGTCGAGGCAGTCAATGCGAGGGAGCGAATCTTTTTTCATCGGGCGGTTGCGAGCGCAGGTAGTTACTGCATCGGTGCAGAGCGGTCAATGCGTTTTGCAAACTGGAACTTGTTCCGGGCGGCGGGTTGGGTAGACTCCGCCCGTTTCAAGATGAGTTCCACCGTCACCCCGTCCACCGCGCCATCGCAGCTCCTGCGGTTTTGGCTGCCGTGTCTGGGCGTGGCACTGCTGGTGCGGCTGTATTTTTTCTCCGGGCTGTCCATGCGGGACGATGTGAATTACTGGCTGCAAAGTATCGCGACCGGACAGGACAATTCGTGGCCGCCGCTGCCGACGCACTGGCATTTGCGGATTGGTTTTGTGTTGCCGTGCGCGCTGTTGATTAAAATTTTCGGATTGAAACTCTGGGTTCCCTACGTTTTCACGATGCTGGGTGGACTGTTGGAAATTGTGCTGGTGTATTTTCTCACGCGCGAGTTCGTCTCGGAACGCGCCGCGCAGCTGGCGGCATGGCTTTGTGTATTTTTCCCGCTGAACATTTTGTATTCAACCTACCTGTATGTGGATTTGTGGTCGGGAGTGCTGGGGGCATTAAGTTTGTTTTACTGGCAGCGCGGCTTGAAACAAGAACGCACGGCGGATTATGCGTGGGCGTCATTTTATTTTGGCGTGGCTTGGTTGTTTCGCGAGACGGTCGTGCTGATGGCTCCGGTTTATCTGGGGTTGTGGCTACAAGCGGGTCGGTGGTGGCGGCCAAAACTCGTCTGGGCGGTTCCGCCCGCGTTGCTGCTGCTCGCGGCGGAAATCTGGGTGTATTATGTCACCACGGGCAACTGGCATATGCGTCTCGACGCGATGCAAACGGCGCAAGTAGACCCGACGGAATTGGAAATCCTCAATGCGTCGTGTTTCGGCGGCGGTTACTGGACGGATCCGCTCTGCGAAATTTTTATCAGCCATCATCTCGGTTTGTTTTTTGTGGCCGGCTTTGGGTTTGGGTTGTGGCATTGGCGTCGTTGCCCGCGTGAATTGTTGATTTGGCTGGTGGTGGGCTTTGGCTGGCTGTCATGGGGGCCGACTGGGGCGCACGGTTGGTCGCCGTTGCAGCGCGATCCGCGTTATCTTTCAGTGCTGACGTTTCCGTGTCTGGCACTCACGGCGGCGGGTTTGCTGCAATTGCGGTCGGCGGTTTGGCGGCAAGTGCTCGTGGGCATTTTAATCGTGGCCGGACTCTTCGGCGCGGCGGTGGATTTGGGGCGCGGAAAATTGTCGGCTTACCGCAAGTTTGGGCGGGCGGAAAAATACAATTCGCCGGCGACCGTGCTGGAGCCCTTCGTTTATTTCGGAGTCCGGGCGGCGCAGGATTTTGTCCCGGCGCGGGCGCACTTCAGTTGTGCGACTGACTTGGGGCGCGGTTCGACCGTCACTGGCATCGTCCATTTGACCGGCACACAATTGGCCGCGAGCAGCACGGCGCATTACGTCGTGTTGTCCGTGCAAACTCACCCGGAAAAATGGAAAACCAAGATGAATCTCGGCTGGCGCAAAGTGGAAGAATTTCCGGGCGAGGGCATCTGGGCGCGCGACTTGACTACTCGAGCGGTCTCAAAAATTATCGGGCGAAAGATGGACATTACGCCACCGTCGGGTTTGATCGTGTTGGAAAACCCTGCGTGGACGCCGGTGAGCGGACAATAGCCGTTGCTTCCCAACATTTAACTTACCCCCGCCGCCATGCTTGAGACGAACAATGCCGAAGCCACAGTGGTTTTATCCATCGTGATGCCGTGCCTCAACGAGGCCGAAACGCTGGAGACTTGCGTTCGCAAAGCTCTCCGCGCGCTGACGGAAAATAATATCGTGGGCGAAGTCATTGTGGCGGATAACGGCAGCACGGACGGCTGCCAAGAAATTGCCACGCGGCTCGGCGCGCGCGTCGTGCCGGTCGCCGCCAAAGGCTACGGCCACGCGCTCATGGGCGGCATCGCGGCGGCGCGCGGCCAATTCATTCTCATGGGCGACGCCGACGACAGTTATGATTTTCTCGAAGCTCCGAAATTTCTGGCGAGACTGCGTGAGGGATACGAGTTCGTGCAAGGTTGCCGGCTGCCGTCGGGCGGCGGCACGATTGCGCCGGGCGCGATGCCGTGGTCGCACCGCTGGATTGGCAATCCCGGGTTCTCGCTCATGGCGCGCTGGATGTTTCGCGCGCCGATTCACGACGCGTATTGCGGGCTGCGCGCGTTCACTAAAGATTTTTATCAACGCATGGATTTGCGCTGCACTGGCATGGAGTTCGCCACGGAAATGATTTTGAAATCCGGTTTGAACCGCGTGAAAACTGCCGAAGTTCCCATCACGTTGCACCGCGATGGACGCGTCTTGCAACGTCCGCATCTCCGCACCCTTCGCGACGGCTGGCGCACGTTGCGGTTGTATCTACTGTTCGGGCCGCGCTGGTTGTTCAGCCTGCCGGGGCTGCTGCTCATCGCGCTCGGCTTGCTCGGTTACGCGCTGGCGTTGCCGGGCATGACGCTGGGGCATGCGCGGTTCGACGCGCACACGCTGCTGTTCGCGAGTTGCGCCCTGCTGATGGGTTATCAATCTGTGTTGTTCGGAATTTTCGCCAAAACTTTTGCCGTCAACGAAGGCTTGCTACCGAATGATTCTTCGCTGACGCGTTTCTACGCGGTGATGAATCTGGAGCGCGGGCTATTGGTCGGCGCGCTGGGTTTGCTCGCCGGACTCGCGCTGTTGTCCGGCGCGGTGGTGCAATGGTGGGCGGTGAACTTCGGGCCGCTCGAATACGC
>JBJOPC010000309.1:0-7845 GCA_046050965.1 Verrucomicrobiota bacterium
TCACGCGCAGTGGCTTCATCCACAGATGGGAGCCGATTGGCGGCAGGTGGAGATAGTAGCAGGATTTACCTCTCAACCAATGCGGGCGTCTCTTGGTTTGCCTCTGGTTCATCGAGCAACAACTGGCTGGCAATTGCCTCATCTGCCGATGGCAACAAATTGGCCGCCGTGACAATCAGCGGAATTCGGACATCTACCAATGCAGGTGCAAGTTGGCAGGGAGTTGGTGCGCCAACGAATAACTGGCAGAGCCTTGCCCTAGCTTTCCGCTATTTCTTCCGTTCGCCGCCACCATCTTCAACCCATTCGCGGAGGAAGCCACCGCCACCCAATTATTACTCGGCGCGTTGCCCGCCGGTTGCCACGTTTGGGCAAGCGCGGGGCGGGCGGCGATGAGCGCCAAGGCAAGGCAGGCAAGCAGTGAAATGTTTCGGCCTCGGTTCATCGGGTTGCGGGTTGTTTAGCGGAGTGTGCGAAGCATTCCAAGGATAAGATTTGCTCCGGTTGTGCAACGCGGCTTGAGGAGTGCGGGCTTTAGCCCCCTTCAATATTCAAAATGACGGGTGCGTAAAATGTTCAGACCGATGATCGCTCGGAAATTGAAGCGGCGTGAACGCCGCGCGCCGCCTGCATTATTACGATTGCACGAATGTTAATAAAACAGTCGCGGTGGCCGCAGGCTACTTCGCCAGAATCAGCCGCGCGCGGGCGGTGAAGTCGGTGCGGCGTTTTTCCCAATCGTGCCACGCGGCGTCCCACGCCACGCCGGAGTAATTGGTTTGGGCGGACGGCCAGTTCGTTTGCAGCCCGGCGAGTTCGCGGGTGAGGATTTTTTTATCGCGCCAGCTCACGGCGGCTTCGAGGAGGCAGAGGTGGTTGTCGGGAAAATCGGGCGCGAGTTCCACGGCGTGGTCGAGGTGTTTGCGGGCTTTGCTATTGCTGCCCACGGACGCGGGCCAGCCGGGGGCTTGGAAATAAAGTTGGCCGAGGTTACGGTCGGGACCAGCATGGTCGAGGTGCGGGTCGAGGGTGATGGCGGTTTTGAATTCGATTTCCATTTCGTCCACGAGGCGGAGTGCGCCGAGAGTTTTGGTGCGGGCGAGTTGGCCGAGATTCATGGCAAGGTAGTAATGGGCGGCGGCGGATTTGGGCTGGCGCGAGAGAAATTCGCGCAGTGGCGCAATGGCGGCGGTGGCGAGAGCGGCGCGCTCGGTGTCGTTGGTGGCAAACTCGGCGCGGTCGAAGGCGGCGGCGGCAAAGGGGATGGCGTTGGTGGGTTGCGCACGGAACTGACGTTGGGCGGCGAGAAAATTGGTCTCGGCGTAGTGAAAGCCGGGTGCGGTGGTTTGAGCCAAGAGTGGCGCGGCGAGGGCGAGGAGCGCGCAGCAGCGCGCAGCGGGGGAATAAAGGATTGCGCGCGAAATCATGGTGGTTATCCTGTGCTTGAGTGAAATTTAACTGGAACTTCGCACGGTTGACAATGCTCGCGGCAATTTTGTTCGCGACGGGTTGCAGCGGCATTCGCGCGCAGCGTTCGGTGTCGCCGCTGGATTTTTTCATGCCGGGCATCGGCAGTTTTATGAAAGTGGAGCCGACACCGGAACCCAGTTTGTTCATTTCAGCGGACGGTGCGCCGCTGCTCACTCAAGCTAACTAATTTTATGCGTTTCCCACTCGCGCTCACGGCGAAAATCGCCGGCCACATCGTCAAACACAAAGTCAAACGGACGCCGAAGTTCGCCATGGTGCTCCAGCTCGAACCGCTGCACACCTGCAACCTCACCTGCACGGGCTGCGGTCGCATCCGTGAATACTCGACGAACCTTAAGGACATGGTTCCGCTGGAAAAATGTCTCGCGGTCGCGGCAGAGTGCGAAGCCCCGATGGTGTCCATCTGCGGCGGCGAACCGCTCATCTACCCGAAGATCGAAGAACTCGTCGCGGGTTTGCGCGAACAAGGGCGCGTGATTTACATCTGCACGAACGGCGTGTTCATGCGGAAGAAAATGCGCGATTACTTGGCCGCGGTTTATTCGCCGGAAATGGAACCGACGTTGGTGAAATTGCTCGAAGGCAAATTAATTTCTGACAAGGAAGCTGAAACTATTCGCAAGTCCGACGCGGCGGCGAAGGCCAAGGTGGTTATTCGTCCGAGCAAATGGATGTATTGGAACGTGCACGTGGACGGTTTGGAATTCACGCACGACTTGATTGTGGAACGCGAAGGCGTGTTCAAAGAGTGCATCGAAGCCATCAAGATGGCGAAGATTTGCGGCTATCAGACTGCGACGAACACGACGGTCTACAAAGAAACCGATGTGCAGGAACTCGAGGAGATGTTCAAGTATCTCAGCTCGCTCGAAGTGGATGGCCACACGATTTCGCCCGGCTACGAATACGACGCGGCCAAGAAAGACATGGTCGCGCGCCTCGGCAAACAGCCGGAAGATTTTTTCCTCACGCGCAAAATGACGCGTCAAAAATTCTCACGCATTGAGGAGTGGGGCAAGTTGTTCACCATTTTCGGGACGCCGGTTTATCAGGAATTTCTCGCGGGCAAACGCGAGTTGACCTGCACCGCGTGGGCGATTCCCACCTACAACGTCAAGGGTTGGAAAGCGCCGTGCTACTTGATGACCGACGGCCACTACGATGGCTTTCAGGAAATGCTTACGAAAGTGCAGTGGGAAAAATACGGCGTCGTGGACGGCGTCGCCCGTGACCCGCGCTGCGAGAACTGCATGGTGCATTGCGGCTACGATCCGAGTGGCGCGCTCGGCACGAATTATCAGCGCGGCGACAACTGGAAAAATTTCGCCTACAACTTCGGCACGAAACCGAAACCGTATCCGTCGTCCGCTGAACTGGTGAAGACGGCGTTCAACGGCGTGAGCATCGGCCAAGGGCATTTGTCGCAAGCGAAGGCGGCGATTAATTCTCCCCGCGCCGCGATGAACGGCGCGCAAGCGGCGTTCTCGCGCACCGTCGAAGAACCGCACGAAGCGCATGTCGGCAGCCACTGCGGCACGGGCGACACGAGCGAGCGCGATGATTTGCTCGCGAAGATTGCGGAAGCCAAGAAGGGCGAGTAACGCAGTTTCTGAAACGGCATGAGATGAGCCGGACGCTTTATCTTTCTCCTCCGAGTTTCGACGGCTTCGACGGCGGTGCGGGCGCGCGGTATCAGGCGCGGCGCGAAGTCACTAGTTTTTGGTATCCGACTTGGCTCGCGCAACCCGCTGCGCTCACGCCCAACTCCAAGTTGATGGACTGCGCGCCGCACGGCATCGGCCTCGCGCAATGTCTGACGGAGGCGAAGTCTTTCGACCACGTTATCATTCACACCAGCACGCCGTCGTTTCGCAACGATTGTAAAGTGGCCGAGGCCATCAAGGCGCAACGACCTGAAACGAAAATTGGTTTCGTCGGCGCACACGCGGCGGTGTTGCCTACGGAAACACTCAAGGCATCGCCCGCGATTGACTGGGTCGGGCGCAAGGAATTTGACTACACTTGCCAAGAAGTCGCCGCAGGCCGCGAGCTGTCGAGCGTCGTCGGGCTTTCCTACAAAGACCACGACGGCAAAATCAAACACAACGCCGAGCGCGAACTGATTGCCGACATGGACGCGTTGCCGTGGGTGGCAGACGTTTACCGCCGCGACGTGGACGTTCAAAAATATTTCAACGGCTACCTGCAGCATCCCTACATGAGTTTGTATACCGGGCGCGGTTGTCCGGCCCAATGCAGCTTTTGCCTGTGGCCGCAGACCATCGGCGGTCACAACTATCGCGTTCGCTCCGCACAGAACGTTGCGGATGAAATGGCCTACGCGAAAAAAGTTTTCCCGGAAGTGAAGGAATTCTTTTTCGACGACGACACCTTCACCGCGAACCTGCCGCGCGCGCGGGAGATTGCCAAAAAAATTGCGCCGCTTGGCGTGGATTGGTCGTGCAACAGCCGCGCAAATCTGGACGGCGACACGATAAAATATTTCAAAGACCGTGGGCTGCGCTTGTTTCTCGTCGGCTACGAGAGCGGTAACGACGACATGCTCACGCGCATCAAAAAGGGCGTGACGCTGGCGGAGATGCGCCAGTTCACCAAGGATTGTCATCGGGTTGACGTGCTGATTCACGGGACGTTCATCCTCGGTCTGCCGGTGGAGACGCAACAGACTATCCAGAATACGATGAACTTCGCGCAGGAGTTGGACGTGTTCAGTATTCAAGTCTCGCTCGCGGCGCCGTATCCCGGCACGGAACTTTACGAACAAGCGAAGCTCAATGGCTGGTTCAGCCAGTGTAAAGACAAGAGCGACATTTTGCACGATGACGGCTTTCAACAGAGCGCGCTGGAATATCCCGGCCTATCGAAGGAGGAAATTTTCGAGAGCGTCGAACGCTTCTACCGCCAATACTACCTGCGCCCGAAACCGATTCTGCGCATCATCAAGACGATGCTGGAGGACAAGGATGTTTGTGTGCGGCGAGTGCGCGAGGGTTACGAATTCTTCAAGAGCATGGCTGCGCGCCGCAGCGACCTCGCCGCGCAACGCGCCTTGGTTTAAGGTGTGAACGCGCCTTATTTGTCGAGGCGCACGGCTTCAATCTCCAATCGCACCATGCGGACGTGGACGTTGCCATCTTTATCGGGCGCGACTTTCCTAAGGTAGCGCGCGGTGACGGCGGTGATAAATTCCTCGCGCAAAGTTTCCGGGATGCGTTGCGTGAACGGCAACCACGTCGTGCGAAGCCACGTCGCAAAACCATCCGCACCGGGATAGGTCGCGGTTTTTGGCGTGAGTTCAACGCGGACGGATTTGAAGCCAAAACGCGGCAGCCATTTTTCGTAATTCTCCAGGGCATAGAAAAAATATGGCAGCGGCATCTTGCGGAAAAATTGTCGCCAACGCGCCAGCCGCATTTCGGGTCGCAGCGCGAGGAAAACCTCGTGCGCGTTGCCCTTGCCGCCGCAGGAAACGGCGAGGCGTCCGCCGGGCTTGAGCGCAGCGGCGGCGCAACGGAGGAAGGCTTGGTGGTCGTCCACCCAATGCAGCGCGGCGTTGGAGAACAGCACATCAAACGGAGCGGCAAAGTGTAACTGGCGCGCATCCGCAATTTGAAATTTCAGATTGGAAAACTTCGCCGCCGGAAAAGTTTTGCGCGCAAAACGAATCATCTCCGCCGAAGCATCCACACCCACGACTTCGCCGTGCGGCACAGCGCGGGCGAGTTCCGCTGTGACCTTGCCGTCGCCACAGCCCACGTCGAGGATGCGTTCATCACCGCGCAGTTTGAGATGGGCGAGGAGTTCGCGTGCCCACGCTTGTTGGACGGCGGAGTTGGCGGCGTAGTCCGCCGCGTTCCATTTCGTTTTATTTGTAGGAGACGAGGTCACGAGTCTCTGATTTTAGTTAGAGACTCCTTACGTCGTCTCCTACAAATGGCCATTAAATCAGCCCAGCAGTTTCGTCCCAGCCGCAGAGAATATTCATGCTTTGCACGGCTTGGCCGCTCGCGCCCTTGGTGAGATTATCCTCGGCACTCATGACGATGAGCCGACCGGTGCGTGGGTCGAGCCGCCACGCGATTTCGCAGACGTTCGTGCCGACGACGTTTTTGGTGTCGGGCAACGCCTTGCCTTCCAGCACGCGCACGAACGGTTCGTTCGCGTAAGCTTTCGCGTAGCACGTGACAATTTTTTCACCGAGCGCAGCGGCTTCTTCAGCGGTGGAAAAATGTTTTTCCGGCGCGAGGTAAAGCGTGGTGTGGATGCCGCGATTGACCGGAATCAAATGCGGCGTGAACTGGATGACGACCGGCACTCCAGCGGCGAGCGAAAGTTGCTCCTCGATCTCCGACAAATGCCGGTGCTTTGGCACGCCGTAGGCGCGCACACTTTCGTTACACTCGCAAAAAAGATAATCCACCTCCGCCTTGCGCCCCGCACCGCTGACGCCGCTCATGGAGTCGGCGATGATGCCGGTGGGCTTGATGAGTCCGGCTTTGAGCAGCGGAATCGTTGGCAGCAAAATGCTCGTCGGATAACAGCCCGGTGACGCGACGAGCAAAGTTTTTTTAATCTGATCCCGATAGACTTCCGGCAAGCCGTAGGCAGCCCTCGCCAACAACTCCGGCGCGGGATGGTCGTGCGCGTAAAATTCTTTGTAAGTCGCCGCGCTCCGCAGCCGGAAGTCCGCACTCAAATCAATGACCACGCAGCCCGCTGCCACGAGCGGCACGGCGAACTCCGCCGCCACGCCGTGCGGTAGCGCGAGGAAAACAATGTCCGCCTGCTTCGCGAGCACTTCGGCGTTCGGCTCGGAGAAACGCAGCGACTTGGATTTCGGGTGGCTGGCGAACTTGGGGAAAATCTGCGCGAGCGTTTGCCCGGCGTTGGCGCGCGAGGTGACGGCGACGAGTTCGGCGTGCGGATGGTTGAGCAGCAACCGCACGAGTTCCTCGCCGGAGTAGCCGGACGCCCCGATGATGGCGACTTTTTTCATTTTCATTTCGTTCAGGGAAAAGTGAACAACAAAGGCATGAAGGAACAAAGTTTTTTAACCACGAAATACACCAACCACGCGAAACGGGCAGCGCGATTTTACTTTCGTGTATTTCGTGGTTAAACAAAAGCCCCGCTGACTTATGCCAGCAGGGCGATGAAATTCTACTGCGCGTTAGCCCGCGATGGCACTGATTTCCACCGGCTCTACGTTCACGCCTTGTTTCTCCAACCACTTGATGGCGGCTTGCACTTCGCTGCGTGCGCCGTTGAGTTCGAGGCAGACGATGCCAATCTCGTCATTCACGCTGGCTTGGCGGATGTTGGTGGTGACTTTGAATTTGTGGCCGACCTCCCAGATGAACGGCTGCTTGATGAGCTTGGGCGGATACATCAGCCACAAGCGCGTCTGTTCAGGCGAACTCGGTGTAGTGGGCTTGCGGGCGGGTTTGGTTTTGGTGGCCATGACTCGTGCTTTCTAGCCGCCGGCGATGGCGGGAATGATGCTGATTTCGTCGCCGTCTTTGAGCGGGGTGGCGCGGTTTTGGAGGAAGCGGATATCTTCCTCGTTCACGTAGACGTTCACGAAACGGCGCACTTCGCCTTTCTCGTCCACGAGGCGTTCCTCGATGCCGGGGAAGCGCGCCTGCAATTCCTTGATGGCGTCGCCGATGGTGGCGGCGGTGACTTCGACAAGCTCCTCGTTGTTGGTCAACTTGCGGAGCGGCGTGGGGATGCGGACTTTGGTTGGCATAAATAATAAAAATTTGGTGCGCTGATTTGGCTATACGGCTGTGCAGCTAACCGACGCTTAACACAGGCGAATAATTTCACGGCAGAGCGGCGTTTGGCAACAGGTTTCCGGCAGGGTGCGGGCGGTGGTTTTCGGGCGTGTGTTGCGGCGGGGCGGTGGTTTAAGTTTTGGCCGTGATTTTTCGCGCGCGTCAATTTGAGTTCGGGTTTCCCCGGCCAGCGGTGGTGATGGGAGTGGTGAACGTGACGCCGGATTCTTTTTCAGACGGCGGAAAGTTTCTGAACGCCGAGGCGGCGGTGGCTCACGCGCTGAAGTTGGTGGAGCAAGGCGCGGAGATTCTGGACGTGGGCGGGGAATCCACGCGGCCAGGCGCGACGCCGGTGGGCGAGGCGGAGGAATTGCGGCGGGTGATTCCAGTGATTGAAAAAATTTCTGCGGCGGCAAAAGTTTGCGTCTCGATTGACACGCAGAAACCTGCGGTCGCCCGCGCGGCACTCGCGGCGGGGGCGAGCCTCGTCAACGACATCGCGGCAAACCGCAGCGACGACGCGATGGCTCGCGTGGTAGCAGAGTTCGGCGCGGGC
>JBJOPC010000310.1:0-2655 GCA_046050965.1 Verrucomicrobiota bacterium
CGGGCAGGGTATCGGCACTTCGATTGACAGCTATCAGAAGTTTTACGATTACGCGGGCGGAAATTTTCTGGGGTTCCACTGGCGTGAATATGTGTTGAGTGAACTGGTGCAATTATTCAGCCGCCAAAATTTCGAGGTCGTTTCCGCTGACCACCTGCTGACTTACCAAAACTATGAGTCTGTTTCGGCGTTGAAGAATATCAAACGACTCGTGGGTAAAACCGTATTCGCGCTGGTTCCTTCCACGGGTAGATTATGCGCGCTGGTCGTGCGCAAGCCGGCGGCGAAATAGCCCCGGCAGACACAGCGAACTTAAAAATAAATTGTCGCGCGTTTTGTTTCGCGGCAAGCTTCGCGGCCTATGCAGCAGGTTAATCTTGGTATCATCGGCGGTGGCACAGTCGGCGGCGGTGTTTACGACGCGCTGGCGAAAAACGGCAGCCTCGTCGCGTCACGGCTTGGCGTGACGGTTGCGGTCAAGCGCGTCGCCGTGCGCGACTTGAAGAAGAAACGTTGTGCGAATATTCCTGCCAAGCTGCTCACCACCGACTGGCGCGCGGTGGTCAACGACCCGCAAATCCACCTCGTCGCCGAACTCATCGGCGGCACGACGACGGCGCGCGAAGTCGTGCTGGCCGCGCTCAAGTTGGGCAAGCCAGTCGTGACGGCGAACAAAGCGTTGTTGTCCGCGCACGGTGAAGAATTATTTGCCGCCGCGAAAAAGTTTCAGACGAATCTTTATTACGAAGCGAGCGTCGCGGGCGGCATTCCCATCATCAAGGCGTTGCGCGAAGGTTTTGTGGGCAACCGCATCACGCACCTCTACGGCATCGTCAACGGCACTTGCAATTACATCCTCACGCGCATGAAACGCGAGGGCGTGGATTTCCCGGCGGTGCTGGCGGACGCGCAGCGGCTCGGTTACGCCGAGACGCCGCCCGACCTCGACATTGACGGTCATGACGCCGCGCACAAAACGGGAATTCTGGCGTCCATCGCGCACGGTTTTTGGGTGAATCCGAAAAATGTTTTTGTGGAAGGCATCCGGCACATTTCGGCGGCGGACATTCAGATTGCGGATCAACTGGGTTACACCATCAAACTGCTCGGCATCGTCAAATTGGTCGAGAGTCGAGGGTCGAGGGTCGAGGGCAAGAATGGCGCGGGCGTGCAGGTGTCGGTTTATCCGGCGTTCGTGCCGAATGCGCACGTGCTCGCCAGCGTGAACGACGTGTTCAACGCGGTCTTCGTGCGCGGTGACATCGTGGGCGACACGCTGTTCTACGGACGCGGCGCGGGCAAGAACGCCACGGCGAGCGCGGTGTTGAGCGACCTTGGTGACGCGGCGCTTGATTTGAAATTTGGGACGAAGCATCGTCTGCCGCCGTTCGTGCCACACGCGTGCGACGGCGCGGTATTGCCGATGGATGAAGTGGTGTCGCGCTACTACGTTCGCCTCAACGTCGCTGACCGACCCGGCACGCTGGCAAAAATTGCGGCGATTTTTGGCGCGGCGGACATCGGGATTTCGTCGGTGATCCAACCGGAAAGTCACGAAGCGTCGAACGTGCCGCTGATTTTTATGATTCACGACGCGAAGAATGGTGTGCTGCAAAAAGCGCTGGCGAAAATCCAGAAACTGTCCGTCGTCAAAAGCGCGCCGGTGATGATTCGCGTTGAAAGCTTTGAATAAAATGGCTGCGCTACTTTTTCATTCCACCAACGGACAATCGCCCGCGGTCAACTTGCGTGAAGCCTTCCTGCAAGGCCTAGCGCCCGATCGCGGTCTGTATTTCCCCAAGCAGTTCCCGCAACTCACGCCCGCTGAAATCGCTGCGTTCGCCGCGCTGCCGTATCACGAGATTGCGTTTCGAGTGTTGTCGAAATTCACCGACGGCATCTTGCCGCCCACCGTGCTCGCGGACATTTGCCGTGACGCCTACAACTTTGAAATCCCGCTGGAAAAAGTTTACGACCGCGTCCACGTCATGCGGCTTGATCAAGGACCAACGGCGTCGTTCAAAGATTTTGCCGCGCGCATGATGGCGCGGTTGATGGGCAGATTTTTGCAGGAAGACGGCAAGCAACTTACGATTCTCACCGCCACCAGCGGCGACACCGGCGCGGCGGTCGCGCACGCGTTTCACCACGTCCCCGGCATCCGCGTCATCGTTTTATTTCCCGTCGCGGAAGTCAGCGTGAGCCAACGCAAGCTCATGACCACGCTCACGGGCAACGTCCACACGGTGGCGATTGACGGCAAGTTCGACGACTGCCAAGCGATGGTGAAGCAAGCGTTCGCCGACCCGGTGCTCGCGCATCTGCCGCTCTCGTCCGCGAACTCCATCAACATCGGACGCCTGCTGCCGCAGAGCGTTTACTATTTCTACGCCGCCTCGCGCCTTGCGAAAGCCGGCGAGCCGATTGTGTTCTCTGTGCCGAGCGGCAATTTCGGCGACATGATGGGCGCGGTCGTCGCGCGGCAGATGGGTTTGCCCATCTGCAAACTCATCGCAGCGGTGAATGACAACGACGCATTCCCCAAATTTCTCGCCACCGGCAATTACGAAAAAATTTCTCCCTCGCGCAACTCCGTCTCCAACGCGATGAACGTCGGCCATCCGAGCAACCTCGCGCGGCTCGTCGCGGTCTACG
>JBJOPC010000311.1:0-8404 GCA_046050965.1 Verrucomicrobiota bacterium
AATGGGAAGATAATTTCTTCGACGGCAATCGCGGCCACACCTACCTCGGCGACCCCGACCATCGCGCCGAGATTTATCCCGACTACGTGCGCGTCTGCAATTCCTTCGGCGTGAAATGCGAACGCGTCATGTTCAAGAAAGATTTGCGCGGCGCAATCCAACGGATGCTCGACGCCAATGAACCCTACGTCCTCGACGTCGTCGTGCCTTACAGCGAACACGTCATCCCGTTCATCCCCGCCGGGCGCACCGTGGCGGACATGATTTGGAAACGCTGATACGTTCGCTTAAAAAACAAGGCTCGCGGCTAATCACCGCGAGCTTTTTTCATTGGGCAGCTGCCGCGCGCACCGAAATCACGGGTAACTCCGTAAGCAAATGTCATTTCGCTGAACCCAACTGCCCACCTAAACGAAATTACCTCCGTATTGCCCGCCGCAACGCCTCAATGCCGTCGCGCAACCGGGCAATTCGTCGTCCCAAAAGCCAGATTACGTCATACAATCAGGCTTTTCGTCGTCTCAAAAGCAAGGTTGCGTGACACAATCAGGCTTTTCTCCCGACCAAAAGCCAGATTACGTCGCACAATCAGGCTTTTGGCTGGCTAAATTAAGCCGTTGATTCATAAAAACAGGCCGAAAACCGCTGAAATTGCCATTTTCAACCACAGATAAGCACAGATGGACACAGATGAAGACCAGATTTTCGGCGCGCCACAGAGAATCAAAGTCACAGGGGTAGATAAAACCTGTCTTGACGAGTCCCTCTCTCCCGGAAGAGGGAAAGTGCAGCGGCAATCAAGGCACTACCATGCGGTAAAAAGTCTGCGCGCGACCGGCGGTGTTCGTATCGGTGAGCATGGTCACGGTGGTGGCGTTGGTGAAGGTCGGTTGGGCAATCCATTGTTGGAGGTTGGTGGAAATTTCCAGATGTTGCAGGAGGCCGACGCTGCTGGAGATTTGGCATTGCACGTTGCCGTTGGGCAAACGCACGGGTTGACCGAGGAAGTTGGGCGGCGTGTTGGTGTCGAGCACGTTCACCACGCAGGTGCAGCGGTTGCCGAGCGACGCGCCGCCAGCGGCGGAGATGAGTTCGAGGGTGAATTTCAGCGGCGGGTCAATGACGTGGTCGTTCAGGATGGCAATGGTCACATTCTGGTTGGTGACGCCCGCCGGAAAGTTGATGACGCCGGCGTTGCTGGTGAAGTGGGCGCTGGTCGCGGACAAGGGATAAGTGGTGTAGCTGATTTTGACGGGCAAGGTGCTGCCGCTGGTGCGTTGCAGGGCAACGGTGAGGCTGCCCGCCGCTTTGTTGACGTTGGTAGTGCTAACCGCCCATTGAATAATGCCACCGCCGTTGGTGGGCCAGGCCGTAATGTTGGTGGTCGCGGCAATGATGGCGTTGTAGGCGTCAACGTTGTCGGTGGTGTTGGCGGTGCGGCGTTCGTTGAACAAGGCGGCGAATTCGAGTCCGTTGGTGGCGGTGGAATTCTGGGTGAGGTTCTGGGAGAGCACGGAAGTAGCACCGGGCAAGCTGCCATAAAAAAGGTAGCCCCAACTGAAGGTGGCGCCGGGCGGACGCGCGACGTTGCTTTCCAGATAGCCCAGAAGGTAATGGCACAAGCCGGGCGCGGAAGCACTGACGCCACCGAAGGAATCGAAGGCTTCGTAATATTCCACGCCATCGGTGCTGCGAGCAAAGACGTTGGTGGGATAGTCAACGGCGGAGCGGCTTAAAAATTGAGGTTGGTCGGTATACCAGATTTCCCACGGGTCGCGGTCGGCGGCGCGGGTGTGTGAGGCCACGACGTTGGTGAAGCCGAGCGCGTTGGTGAGGCCGGAGTTGGCGAGCAGGTCTTGCTGGAGATATTTGAAGTAAGTTTTGCCGCTGGCTTTCTCGATGATACGGCCAAGGATTTGATAGCCAAAGTTGCTGTAAGCGTTGGAAGCGCCGGGCGCAAAATCGAGGGGCTTGGCGAACATCCAACTGATGACGTTCGTCGGCGCGGCGGGATAGCTCAAGCCCATCTCGGTGGAGATTTGAAGGGTGCGGAAAACAGGGTCGCCCACGGGGGAAACCGTCGAGTCCCAGCCGCCGGTGTGGTCAAGGAGTTGTTGGACAGTGATGTTGGTGATGCGGTTGTCGCCCAAAACTCCGCCCCACGGCGGCAGGCCAAGGTAGGCGTAGACTTTGGTGCTGGCGCTAATCTTCCCGGCGGCGATGAGTTGGTTAATGGCGGAGCCGGTGAGCATTTTGGAAACGCTGGCGAGCCGGAAGACTTGGTCGGGATGAATCACCGCGGAAAAGTTCGTATCGCGCCAGCCGTAACCTTGGCGCAGCACGAGGCGGCTGTCTTTCATCAACGCGAGCGTGCCCGCCTCGAACTGGTGAGTGACAAGATAATTGGTCATGGCTTGCTCCAACGGCGCGAGTTCTGGCACCACCGGCCCGCTGCCGGGACGCGCGACGGGCGCGCCGAGACCTTGCAGATAAACAATGCTGCCTCCGAACGGCGGACTGGGCGTGGCGTAGTTGGTGAAGGCCGCCGTGGCGAAGCCGATGGTGTGCGGCACGAAGCTCAACGAGAAAAAATAATTCGAGCCGGACGACAGTGATTGTCCGGTGTAGTTAGGACTAGTGGCGAAGTCGGCCGCATTCGTGCCGATGAACATTTCGGTGGCCATATAGAGGTTGGTTCCGTTGAACACCCCGCCGCTGAAATTGAAACCGTTCACTTTGTTCGTCGCTCCCAACGGCGCACAGCCAAAGTCGTAAGTCTGCGCGCGGCACAACCTCGCGCCGAGCGTCAACCACCCGCACAGCCCCACCGCTGCGAAGCTGACCAGCGCAAACGCATGGCGGCGGAGTTTCATAGCAGCTGCGGTGAAGACATGAGACAAGTTAAGCGCGGGCATCCGTCTTTGGCAAATAACAACCCACCGGCAGACGCAGCCCGAAAGCGAATGAGCTGACATGGAACCAACCCTGACCCGATCTGGCTCACCGACTCAAACGTCCATGTCGCCCCGCTGCAACGTAAGCCTCGTTTGGCAGAACGCAAGAACACGCCGTCGACTTCACGCTGGTTCTTGCTGGCTGATGCAGTGGAAGGAGCCAAGTCCCCAGATGAGTTCCGTGGAGTCCACGCCGAGGATGCGATGTTTGGGAAATTCCTTCTGCAAAATTTCCAGCGCGCGAGCGTCGTTCGCATGGCGATACGTCGGCACGAGCACAATTTGATTCGCGATGTAGAAGTTCGCGTAGCTCGCGGGCAAGCGTTGGCCGTCGAATTCTACCACGCCGGGCATGGGCAATGCCACCACGCGCAATGGACGCCCGTTCTCCAGCTTCATCCCGCGCAGGCGATGGAGGTTTTCTTGGAGCAGCGAATAATTTTCATCCGCCGGATCTTCTTCCACGAGGGTCACGACGGTGTCTGCGCTGACAAACCGCGTGAGGTCGTCAATATGTCCGTCCGTGTCGTCACCCACGATGCCGTCGCCGAGCCAAAGGATGTTGGTGACGCCAAGAAAATCTTTGAGGTGCTGCTCAATCTGCGCTTTGGTGAGGTGCGGGTTGCGGTTTTTGTTGAGCAGGCAAGCTTCGGTGGTGAGCAGCGTCCCCTGCCCGTTCACTTCGATGGAGCCGCCTTCCATCACGATGCCCGGCGTGAACAACGGCAACCCGCGCAGCTTCGCAACGTGTTGCGGCACGGCGTCGTCGAGATCGAACGGCGGATATTTGTTTCCCCAAGCGTTGTAACCCCAGTCCACCACGGCGCGGTCGTGTTTCCCCGCGCGGTCGCGCACAAGAAAAATCGGCCCGTGATCGCGACACCACGGTTCGTAGGCAGGAAAGTGGTGGAACTGCACGCGCTCCAAGGGCGTTTTATTTTTCACCAACAAGTCGCGCACCCACGCTGCCATTTCTGCGTGCCAGACGTTGATGTTCACGTCCTCGACTTTGACGAGTTCGCGGATGAGCGCGGCGTAGACCGGCGGCACGGTGTCGTATTTATCGGGAAAGCTGATGCCTTCCGGGCGCGGCCAAGAGAACCAAGTGCTGGCATGAGTTTCCCATTCAGCGGGCATTCGGAAACCGAGTTGGGCAGGCGTGGGTTGCGTGGTCATCGTAAAAAATTTTGCCAGCGGCAAAATAAATTTGGCAACGCTGCGACGCAAATTTAATCGCCGTGATTCTGGAAAGTCGCCTTTGGAGTGCGGTAACACGTCGCCGCTTTGCCGCGCACTCCACACAACTTGCGGGCTGGAAACTTTCCGGGTAGCTTCCGCCGCGTCCCCGTTCCACTTTTAACCATGAAAATATTTACCACGAAATCTTTTTGCCTGCTCGCGCTCACCGCCGTGTTGGCCACGCCCGCGTGCCGTGCGGTGGACGCCACGAACGTGACCAAGTTCAACGGCGCGACGCCGCTCGAATGGTCGCAGCGTATGGCTGACTCGGAGACCGCGCGCAAGGGCGACAAGCTCGCGTGGCGCGAAGGCGGCAGCGCGAAGTGGGATTACACCGTCGGCCTCTTCACGCTCTCGCTGCTGAAGTTGAACGAGGTCGTGCCGAACGTGCGCAACGTCGCCTTCGTCACGAACGCCATCGGCACGTTCATTTCCGACGAGGGAAAAATCCAAGGCTACAAGCCGGAGGAATTTCAACTCGACGCGCTCAATCCCGGCAAGACCGCGCTCGCGCTCTACCATCTCACGCACGAGGAGCGCTACAAAAAATGCGCGGCGATGCTTCGCCAGCAACTCGACACGCAACCGCGCACGAGCGACGGCGGCTTCTGGCACAAGCAGCGTTACACCGAACAGATGTGGCTGGACGGCCTGTTCATGGGCGCGCCGTTTTACGCCGAGTGCGCGAAAGTTTTCAACACGCCGAAAGATTTCAGCGACGTGACGAAACAGTTCCGCCTGATTGACCAGCATCTTTACGCCGCCAAGAGCGGTTTGTTTTATCACGGCTGGGATTCCAAGAAGGTTCAGGACTGGGCAAACAAGGACACGGGTTGCTCCTCGAATTTCTGGGGGCGCGCCGTGGGTTGGTATGTCATGGGCATCGTGGACACGCTGGACTTTCTGCCCGCTGACCATCCCGACCGCGCGTGGCTCATCGGCGAATTGAAGAAGACCGCCGACGGCATCGTGAAATGGCAGGATGCCGACACCGGGCTCTGGTGGCAGGTCATGGATCAAGGCAAGCGCGAGGGAAATTATCTCGAAGCGACAGCGGCGACGATGTTCGTCTACTCGCTCGCGAAGGGCGTGAACCGCGGCTACCTCGGCAAGGAATTCACGCCCGCGATTCTCAAAGGCTACACCAGCATCGTCACGAAACTCATCAAAACCGACGGCGAGAAAATCACTTTGACGCAATGCTGTCAGGTCGCCGGACTCGGCTCGTCGCCGCAGAACGCCAAGAAGCGCGACGGCAGTTTCGGCTACTACATCAGCGAGCCGATCGTGGAGAACGATTTGAAAGGCGTCGGGCCGTTTATCCTGGCGGGCATCGAGCTTCAACAGTTAACCGGCTCGCCAGCCAAGAAATAATCTCACGGCTTGCTAACGGTGTTGGTGCGCTCCAGTTCGCCGAACTTTATCATGATGCTGCCAATGGCTTCTCCATGAAAGTTTGTTTCCAGATTGAAGCGCGCCCATTCGGTGCGGAAGAGTTCTAACTTGGCTTTGGCTGTTGCGTCACGCCCCTGTGCAAAGTCATTATGAATTTCGTCGAAGGCCATTCGCCCGGGCGCTTTGACAGCACTGATGAACCAAAGCCGTTCCACATTGATTTTGACCGCTGAAGTCAGACTGCAAACAAACCATGTGACGAACACAGTCGCAGTGATGGTGAGGAAAGTTTTCAAGGTTTGGGTTGGTTGAGTCGGTAAACTTCACTACCCGCCAGCAGGAACGCGCCGACGCCGTAGACTTCCGTGGCGTCCGCTGCGAAATGTTTCGGGTCTGCGCCGATCGGCTGGACGTGCGTGAGCTTGCCGTCGGCGTCCACGCATTGCACTAGCGCAGCCCACGACTTCGCGATGGCCGTGGAAAACTTCGCGCGGTCGAGCAGGCCGCGGTTTACGCCCCACGCAAGCGCGTAGCAGTAGAAGCCCGAGCCGCTCGTTTCTTGCAGCGGATAATTTTCCGCGTCGAGCAGGCTGGAACGCCACAGACCGTCCGGCTGTTGCAGCGAAAGAATTTTGTCCGCCATCTCGCGGAATAATTTCTCGAACCGCGCGCGGTCGGCGTGTTGCTCCGGCAAATAATCCAGCAGCCGCGCCAGCCCGGCGATGACCCAGCCGTTGCCGCGACTCCAGAAAACTTTTTTGCCGTTCGCCTCGCGCTTCGCGAAGTAAGTGCTGTCGCGGAAGAACAGATGCTCGTCTTTGTCGTAGAGAAATTCCGTCGTGCGCCACCAGTTCGTGACGGCGAAGTCCAAATACTTTTGCTCGCCCGTCGCGCGCGCGAGCCGCGCCCACGCAGGCGGCGACATGAACAGCGAATCGCACCACGACCAGCGGTCTTGGACGCCTTTGGTTTTGAAATCCAAATCGCCGTCATGCGGCGCGGCGAGCACTTTGTCGAAACTTTCGCGCAGCGGCGCGAGCATCGCGGCGTCGTGATAAAGCTCCCACATCTCGACATACATCTGGCCGACGCATTGGTCGTCGGCGTGGTAAGTGCGCGCGCCGGGCTGCCAGTGCGTCGCTGCGCCGACGGTTCGCATCGCCTCGGTGAAGCGCGGGCGTTCGGACACGCGCGCGAGCGCCATCGCGCCCGCGTAGAACGCGCCCTGCGTCCAGTCGGTGAGCTTGTGCGCGCCCGGGTGCGCGAGTTGCCAGTCGGCGACGCGTTCCATCGCGGTGAGAATCGCAGCGGGTTTTAATTCAGCGGAAAGTGGCGCGAGTTTTTCCGCGCTCGCGGCGTTCGTGAGCGAAATAATTTTTACCGGCGTGGTCACGGCCATTTTCACCGACGTGCGGTAATCGGTGAAATGCCGGTAATGCCCGCTCACGTTCAGCCAGCAGAGCAGCGAGCCGTTCCACGAAACGAACGGGCGGATGTTGTCGTGCTGCGAGTTCGTCGTGATGGCCGAAGATTTCCACGTCGCGCCGCCGTCGCTCGTTTGCCAGCGCTCGACTTCGCGGACGCCGTTTACCGGGCGCGTGAGATACGCGACGGACGGATTCGCGTGGTCGAGACAAAAGCCGCTGGAGTAGTGCGGCTCTGGCTCGGTCTTGCCGGCGGGCGTCTGCGGAAACCATTTGCCGCCGGGCGCAATCTCGTGGTCTTGCCAGACTTTTCCGTCCCAGCGCGCGCAGGCGTAGATGTGATTCGTCTCGCTCGGCAAGCGCGTGTAGGCGATGACGGGATTTCCTTTTTCATCGAGCGCCATGTCCCAAATCCACGCGCGCGCGCCGGACTTGTGCGCGTCGTAAACGAGATCGGCCTGCGACGGCGCGAACGGCAGTTCGTCCACGCTGCAAATGCGCGAGCCGTCAGCCTTGTAAAAAACTCCGCCGCGCAGACACGCGTGATAAACATTGTTCAACGCCTCGTTGCGCGGATGGCCGTCGGTGAAAACGATGTGGATGGTGTCCTTGCCGTTGGAAACGTATTTTGCGTAAGGCCGGTTGTCGTTGCCCGCGCCGGGACGCGCAACGAGGGGCTTGCCGGGCGTCCACGTCTTGCCGTTGTCGAACGATTTGCTGAACGTCGGTTTCCAAGTGTCGCCGCGCCAGAGCATCGAAATCGCGCCCGGCTCGTCGGAGAGAATGAATGGGTTCGCGTAGGTGATGTTCTTCGCCGCGCGCGGGCCGCCCGCGAGATCGAGCACCTGCTCGGCGTTCCACTCGGAAATGTCACCAGGCTTTTTCGTCGTGCGCGCCAGCATGTCGTGGCCGCAATGCTCGGAATAAATCGCGAGCAACCGCCCGTCCGGCAGCACGAGCAGGCCGGGATTGTCGTGGTCGTCGCGCTCCAGCTTCGCGTGCAACGTGGCGACTTGCACCGTGCTGGATTTTTCGTCGAACGCGCCGACTTGAATTGAACCATCCTCCGTGACCCAGCCCGCGAAAGTATTTCCGCCGTGCGAAACCGCGCGCGGGTCGGCGAACCAACACCAGCCGCCGTCGTCGGTGAATTCGGCAAATGATTCGCCCGGTTGCGCGGCGAAGGAAGTCAACGTGGTGGCGAGCATGGCGGCGACGAGAATTTTCAT
Source organism: Verrucomicrobiota bacterium (assembly GCA_046050965.1). Classification (GTDB taxonomy): domain Bacteria; phylum Verrucomicrobiota; class Verrucomicrobiia; order Limisphaerales; family JAFMIX01; genus JAFMIX01. Next base: position 8,242 of record JBJOPC010000311.1, read on the forward strand.
CGGCAGTTCAGCGCGCGGAAATCAAACCATGCGCGTGGTGCGCTTGATGAGTTGCAACGCCAAGCCCCACGGATCGCGCAGCATGGCGAGCTGGTCGCCGTCGGCGTTCGAGGAAACTTCGCCCTCGGCAGTCGCGCCTGCTTGCAAAAGTTTTGCGCGCGTT